>CAWUNN010000046.1:0-9413 GCA_963923185.1 uncultured Limnohabitans sp.
GAGTTCGCTTGCCGAGCCGCCGCCAAGCTGCGCCGCCAAAACAGCCACGCCTTGCAGGTGTTGGTGTTTGTGCGCACCAGCCCCTTTCGTCCCACACCGCAGTACAGCCAAAGCGCCATCGTGCCTTTGCGTCGCCCCAATGCCGACAACACCGACATCACACAGGCCGCGCTGGCGGCTTTGCAAGCCATTTACCGACCTGGCTTTTTGTATGCCAAAGCCGGTGTGATGCTGCTCGATTTGCAGCCTGCCGATTTGCAACAAGCCGAGTTGGCTTGGGAAGACGCCGCCGATTCGGTGCCCAGCCATGGCCATGCGCGTTTGATGCAAGCCCTGGATCGCATCGAGCAGCGCCACGGCCGCGGTGCGGTGCACCTGGCCAGCGCCAGTTTGAAGCGCGCTGTCCCACCGGTGTGGCAAATGAAGCAAGGGCGGCGCACCCCGGGTTACACCACGCACTGGAACGACTTGGCGATCGCACGTTGCTGAGGCGCAAAATTTGTCGCAAAAGTGCCACCCCTCAGGAAAACCCGATTGGCGCGACGTTCGTTTCCTGTCTCAATGGTGACCTGTGCCGTTTCACGCCATGGAGGCGGCCACTCGGTTCAATCACGAAGGAGATTCGGATGTTTCGCATTGTTCACATGTTGCGCGGGTTGGGTCTGGCGGTTTTGGCCCTGTGGGTCACGTTGGCATCGGCCCAGCAGACCATCAAAATTGGCATCACCACGGCCATGCAGTTGCAAGTGGGACGCGACACCCAAGAGGCGGCTCGCATCGCCATCGACGAGATCAACGCCAAGGGCGGGGTGTTGGGTCGCAAGCTCAGCTTCGTGGTGGCCGATGAGACCGAAAACCCCGAGACCGGCATCAATGCCATCAAGAAGCTGACCGCTGACGAGAAAGTCGATGTCATCGTCGGTGGCTACACCAGTGGCGTCACGCTGGCTCAGTTGCCGCACATCTCCAGTGCCAAGACCATTTACATGGGCGTGGGGGCTGCCTCGCCGGCCATCACCGCCAAAGTCAAACAAGACTACGACAACTACAAGTACGTGTTTCGCGTCGGCCCGATCAACTCGGCACACCAGGCCAATGGCTTGGTCGAGTGGATCTCTGGCCACCTGATCGGTGAACTCAACCTGAAAAAGATTGCCATCATTGGAGAGAACGCCAAATGGGTGCAAGACTTGGTGCCTATTTTGCGCAAAGGGGCGGTGGGTGTGGGCGCCGATGTGCGCTTGGTCGAGTTTTTTGACACCTCGACTTCTGATTTCTCACCCTTGCTCTCCAAAGTCAAAAGCAGCGGCGCCGAGTTTTTGGTGGTGATCCTCTCGCATGCCTCCAGCGACGTGTTTGCCAAGCAGTGGTACGACGCCCGCTTCCCCATTCCTTATGGCGGGATCGACGTCAAATCGATGGACGGCGATTTCTTTGAGCGCGTGGGCGGCAAGTCCATCGCCGAGATCGCCACCAACTTTGCTGTGCGCGCTCCACTCACGGCCAAAACCGTGCCCTTCTTTGACGAGTTCAAAAAGCGAACCAACCGCGTGCCGGTCTACACCGCCTTTGGTACCTATGATGCCATCCATGCGTATGCCCAAGCCGTGGCCCGCGCCGGCAATGTCAACACCGATGCCGTCATCAAAGAGTTGGAAAAAACCTCTTTGGTGGGCATCTCTGGACAGGTCGAGTTCGATGAAATGCACGACGTGAAAGCGGGCGGCAAGTTCATCAACATCTTGTTTGTCCAATGGCAAGCCAACGGCGAGCGGGTGGTGCTGTGGCCCAAAGAATTGCGCAGCGGCAAGATGATCTCGCCCCCCTGGCTCGAGAAGAAGTGATTTGAAGCAACAGGCATTCGGCCAGCAGCCGCTGGCCGAGCGGGGAGTGTGATTTGGAAATCCTGATTTTTGGCGCGGTCACCAGCGCCATTTACGCCATGCTGGCGGTGGGCTTCACCTTGATCTTTGGGGTGGCCCGCATTCTGAATTTGGCCCATGGTTCGTTTTACGCTTTGGGCGCCTACGGCGCTTATGCCATGACCAGTTTGGCGGGTTGGCCCTTGTGGCTGGCCACGCCGGTGGTGGTGCTGACGGTCGCTTTGTTTGGGGTGGTGGCCGAGCGTGTGCTGATTCGTCCCATGCGCAAGTCGCAGTTGGCGGTGTTGATGATCAGCTTGGCCATCTCGTTGGTGGTCGAACAGGCGCTGTTCCTCACCTTTGGTTCAGAGTACCGCAATGTGCCCAGTTTCATTGACAGCAAATTCAACATCGGTGGTGTCGATGTGGCCGGGCAGCGGTTGCTCACGCTGGTGGTGGCATTTGCGGCCATTGGCAGTTTGTACGTCTTCATTCAACGCACCCGATTGGGCAGCGCCATTTTGGCGATCTCCCAAGACCCCGAGGCCGCACAGTACATGGGCATCCCCAGCGATCGCATTTTTGCGCTGGTGATGGCCATCTCGGCCGGTTTGGCCGCATTGGCCGGCATCATGGCTGGGCCTTTTTTGAGTGTGCAGCCCTCGATGCACCTGCTGCCCATCGTCAAGGCCTTTGCCATTGTGGTGGTGGGGGGCTTGGGCTCGATCCCTGGCTCGATCGCAGCGGCCTTCATGTTGGGCTATGCCGAAACCTTGGTCGCCTATGGGCTGTCCACCGCTTGGACAGAAATTGTCTCGGTTGCAGCCACCCTGATCATGCTGGTCTGGCGACCGGCTGGGTTCTTTGGCAAACGCGCCGCATTCTGAAGAGGGCATTGCATGACGGGCAACAAAGTCGATGTGGCAGGCGCAGTGCTGGCAGTGGCCGTGCTGGCGGCCTTGCCGTTGGTGTTTGACAGCCGCTATTTGTTGGGTGTGCTGACCGTGGCCGCCATTTACGGCATCTGGTCGGTCAGTTGGGATTTCATGTCGGGTTTGACTGGCCGTGAAAACTTTGGCCATTCGCTCTTCATTGGGGTCGGGGCCTACGCTGCAGGCTGGGCCAACACCGAGTGGGGCCTGGGGCCCGTGTGGGGCATTGCCTTGGCCATGGCCGCTGCCGTGGTGTTTGCGCTGATCATGGGCTTTCCGACCTTGCGTTTGAAAGGACCTTACTTTGCGCTGGCGATGCTCTCGGGGGCGGTCATCATGCAGCGCCTGATGCTGATCTTTTGGGAGTACACCGGTGGAGAAGAGGGCATCAACGGCATCGAGCCCTTGTTGCGCAATCCGCTGCACTACTATTGGTTGGTGCTGGCCGCACTGATGGGCACCACTTTGTTGTTGGGCGCGCTGGCACGCTCGAATTGGGGTCTGATTTTGCGCGCCATCCGAGGCGACGAGGCCACCTGTCAAGCCGTGGGTCTGAACATCACGTATTACAAAATTGCGGCCCTGGTGATCAGCGCCGCGTTTGCGGGCATGGGCGGTGCCTTGTACGCCCACTATCAATTGCAGGTCAGTCCCCAATTGTTTGCGGTGGTGACCTCGATCACCATCATCACCATGGTCTATGTCGGCGGCATGGCCAGCATCTACGGCCCCATCGGAGGTGCCTTGTTGTTGACCCTGATGACCGAGTTGCTGCGCAACTTTGGCGAGTGGCGTCTGATGGTCTACAGCCTGGTGCTGATTTTGATTTTGTTCTTCTTGCCCCAAGGCTTGATCGCCCCCACGTGGCGGCGCATCAAAGACCGATTGAACGCTGGAGACGCCTCATGAGCACCGAACCCTTGCTGCGTGTGCGCGGCATGAACAAGCGCTTTGGCGGTTTTCATGTGCTCAAAGACATTGGATTTGAGGTGCGTGCCGGTGAAATCATCGGCATTTTGGGCCCCAACGGCGCTGGCAAAACCACTTTGTTCAATTTGCTGACCGGCTTTTTGCGACCGGATGACGGTGAAATCAGCCTCAAGGGGTTGAACCTGATTGGTCAACCCGCGCACCGCATCGTCAGCATGGGCGTGGCCCGCACCTTTCAACTGTGCCGCCCTTTTGTCGGCATGAGCGTGTTGGACAATGTGGTGGTGGGCAGCTTGGGACCGCGCGTCTCGGCCCCTGATTTGCGTCAACGTGCCCTGGATCTGCTGGGCCAAGTGGGTTTGCGCGATCAAGCCCACAGCCCGGCCGAGTTGCTGTCTTATGGCGATCAGCGTCGCCTTGAGATTGCACGTGCCCTGGCCACTGAACCCGATGTCTTGTTGCTGGACGAGCCTTTTGCTGGCTTGGGCGCAGGTGAAATCGCCGCCTTGTCCACGCTGATTCGTGATTTGCATCAACGCCAGGGCTTGACCATTTTGTTGATCGAGCACAAATTGCGCGAGTTCATGCAACTGGTCTCGCGTGTGATCGCCATCGACTTTGGTGAAATCATCGCCACCGGCACCCCCACCGAAATCGTGGCCAACCCCAAAGTGATCGAAGCCTACATTGGCAAACAGGATGACAGCCATGTTGCTCACCATTGAACACCTCAGTGCCCGCTACGGCAAGGCCTTGGCCTTAGAGGACGTCAGTTTGCAGATTGCGCCTGGCGAGTTCGTCTCAGTCTTGGGTCCCAATGGCGCGGGCAAGTCCACTTTGCTCAAGTGCATCTCACGCTCTTTGGCCAGCAGCGGTCGACTGGAACTGCAAGGGCAATCCTTGCATGATCTGGCGGCTCACCAGGTGGTGGGCCAGGGCATTTGCCACTGCCCAGAAGGTCGGCGTTTGTTCCCCGAACTGACGGTCTTGAAAAATCTGATGTTGGGGGCTTACCTTCGAGACGATGCCGACGCGGTGGCCAAAGACCTCGAGCGGGTCTACCATTTGTTCCCGATTTTGCGCGAACGCGCTCAGCAAATCGTCAGCACCCTCTCGGGGGGGCAGCAGCAAATGGTGGCCATTGCCCGGGCCCTGATGGGCGGCCCCAAACTGTTGTTGCTCGATGAACCATCGGTGGGCATTGCGCACCGACTTAAGCACGAAATTTTTGACGCCATTCGCAGCATCCGCGACAGCGGCGTGGCCATTTTGATGGCCGAGCAAGACGCTTTGTCGGCCTTGCGCATTGCCGACCGTGCCTACGTGCTAGAGCACGGGGTGGTGGCCTTGTCAGGGGCTGTGGCCGAGCTCAGCAAAGACGACCACATCCGCCAGATCTACCTCGGCGTGTCCTGAGCGCTGCCCGGGCCTTGGGGCCAGGGCAGCACCCCAGAGCGACGACTCACTTGGCCGCTTCGGACGCAGTGGTGGTGGCATGCTCTTTCTTGGCATGCTTTTTCTCATGTTCTTTTTTGCCGTGTTTCTTCTCGGTGGCCGCCACCGGCGCAGCGGGGCTGGCGGGTTGTGCGGCCACGGCAGGCGCAGTGGGCATGGCCGCGGGTGCCACCGGTGCTTGGGGTTGGGCCACGGCCCACAAAGTGGCAGCAGAGGTGATCAAGGCGAAAGCAAGTTTTTTCATGATGTTTCCTTTCAGTGATCTCTGCCTGTGTGACAGAGTACGTTTAAAACGGTGGCTGTTGGCCGAGTGTTGACAACACAAAAATATATTTAGTTGGGTCAACCCCATCGCTTGTGCTGCGTTAGGGCCCCACCTTGGGTTTGTCGCCAAAGCGTCAAAATCAAGCCCTCTGGATCCATCGAGCACCCCTCAGACACACCAGGTCCGCCTGAGTGACCTAAACTTGGGATCGTTTCCCTAGACTTTTGATCTGACAAAGCCCATGCATGCATTCGAATACCAACGCGCCAATGGCTTGAAACAAGCGGTCGATGGCTTGCAAACCCACTCAGAGGCGCGCCCTTTGGCTGGTGGCATGACCTTGATCCCCTCGCTCAAACACCGCCTGGCCCAGGTGTCGCACCTGATTGATGTGGCTCGCCTGAGTGAGTTGCGTGGCATCGAGTTGACCGATCAGGGTCTGCGCATCGGTGCCGCCATGCGCCATGCCGAGGTGGCCACGCACCCTGCGGTGCGTCAGGCCAGCGCGGGCCTGGCTCATCTGGCGGGACTGATCGGCGACCCTCAGGTCAGGGCCCGAGGCACCTTGGGTGGCTCGGTCGCCAACAACGACCCGGCCGCCGATTACCCAGCCGCACTGCTGGCGCTTGACGCCACAGTCATCACCGATCGGCGTGAAATCGCGGCCGCTGATTTCTTCCAAGGCATGTTCAGCACTGCGCTCCAATCCTCCGAGGTCATCGTGGCCGTGCGCTTTGGCCTGCCGCAACGCAGTGCCTATGCCAAGTTTCGCCACCCGGCTTCTGGCTACGCCATGGCGGGTGTCTTTTTGGCCGAATTCGCCAACGGCCAACGCCGCGTTGCCGTGACTGGGGCCGCCGACGGGGTGTTTCGCTGGAGCCAGGCCGAGCAAGCCTGGGCTGCGGGTCAAACGCCAGGTGACTTAGAGCACGACGGATTGTTGTCAGACATCCATGCGCCCGCACGCTACCGCGCTCACTTGGTGGCGTTGATGTACCAAGAAGCGTTGGCCCAATTGGCCTGATGCCCACCCGTTCACAGGAAACCTCCACATGGACATCCAACTGACTGTCAATGGTCAAACACAACAACTTCAAGTCGAGCCGCGTGCCCTGTTGGCCGATGTGCTGCGCGATCAATTGCGACTGACGGGCACCCATGTGGGTTGCGACACCAGTCAATGTGGCTGCTGCACGGTGCTGCTCGATGGCCAAGCCGTCAAATCGTGTTCGGTGCTGGCGGTGCAAGCCGACGGCTCGACGGTCACCACCGTCGAGGGCCTCTCGAGCGATGGCAGCTTGCATCCGGTGCAAGCCGCGTTCACCCAGTGTCACGCCTTGCAATGCGGGTTTTGCACCCCCGGCATGATCATGGCCACCGTGGGCTTGCTGCAACGCTGCCCCAAGCCCACCGATGCCCAAATCGCCGAAGGCTTGTCTGGCAACATGTGCCGTTGCACGGGCTACGTCAACATCGCTGCGGCGGTGCGCCAAGCGGGGGGGCAGGCATGAACGCGCGCTTCACCCCGACCATCCCGACTGGCGTCAAGCCGGCGCGTCAAGAAGACTTGCGCCTGATCACGGGTCAAGGCCGCTTCACCGCCGATGTGCATTACGAAGGCGAGTTGCACCTGCACGTGATCCGCTCAATGCATGCGCATGGGCGCATCACCCAGATGGATCTGCAAGCCGTGCGCCAAGCCCCTGGCGTGGTGGCTGTGTACACCCACACTGAGGTCAAAGCCTGGGGATTGCAAGCCATCCCCAATGCCGTCACCGCCCAAGGCATCGGTGGCAGTGCCCAGGTGGTCAACCGCATGCCGGTGTTGGCCGAAGACAAAGTCTCGTTTGTTGGGCAACCCATCGCTGTGGTGGTGGCCGAATCGGCATGGGCGGCCCAAGATGCCGCCGAGTTGGCTCAGATCGACATCGACCCTTTGCCGGCGGTGGCCAGCGTCGACGCCGCCTTGGCCCCTGGGGCATCAGCGGTGCACGAGAGTGCCCCCGACAATCTCTCTTTGCGTTTTGAGGCGGGTGATGCCGCCGCAGTCGAGGCTGCTTTTGCGAAAGCGGCCCACGTGAGCCACATGCGCATCCACAGCCAGCGCCTGATGGGCGTGGTGATGGAGCCCAGGGCCGTGGTGGTCTGCCATGACGAGGCCAGCGGTGTGACCCGTGTGCACAGCCCCAACCAAGGTCTGCTGGGTTTGCTGGGTCATTTGTCTGCCGTCACTGGCATTGCCGTTGAACACTTGCAAGTCGACACCCAAGATGTGGGTGGCTCATTTGGCGTGCGCATTGGACCTTTCAGCGAGCATGCGGTCATGGTCATGGCCGCGCGCCAACTCAAGCGGCCCCTGCGTTGGGTGGCCACCCGCTCTGAGGTGTTCATGTCCGACTGGCATGGTCGCGCTTTGACCTTGAATGGTTCGATTGCCTTGGATGCCCAGGGCAAAATCTTGGCGCTGCGCTACCACGACCAAGTCGATTTGGGTGCGTACAACGCCTACATGAGCACTTTCATCGGCACGCGCAACTTGTCGGTCACCATGGGCGGTGTGTACCAGGTGCCCGCCTTGTACATGCGCTCTGATTTGGTCTACACCCACACCACGCCGGTCTCGGCCTACCGTGGTGCAGGCCGCCCTGACATCGCTTTTGCCATCGAGCGCTTGGTGGATCACGCCGCCCACGAGCACGGCTTTGATCCCGTGCAATTGCGCCGCCTCAATTTCATCGCGCCCGAGTCATTCCCCTACAAAACCCCCAACGGCACCTTGTACGACCGTTGCGAATTCGATCGGGTGCTCAGCCGTGCCCTTGAGTTGTCGGACTACGCAGGCTTTGCACAGCGCAAAGCCCAGGCCCAGGCTCGCGGCAAACTGCGCGGCATCGGCCTGGCCTGCTACTTGGAAGCATCGGGCGCTGGCAATGTGCCCAAAGACCAGGTGCAAGGCCATTTCAATGCCTTGGGTCAACTCGAGGTGCACGCGGTCACAGGGGCTTCGGGTCAGGGCCATGAAACCTCGTTCTCGCAAATCATTCAATCGGTGTTGGGCTTGCCCGCCAGCCTGGTGCGCTATCGCGCAGGCACGGTGGACGCCAAAAAACTGGTGGGCAATGGCACCGGTGGTTCGCGCACCCTGTATGGCGCGGGCAGTGCGATCCTGAGCTTGTCGCAACAACTCAAAGACCAAGTCGCTGCCCTGCGCACCCAGATGGGTCAAACCGGCATGCCCACCGATTGGGCGCAGTGGATCGGAAGTCTCAGCGATGAACAGCGCCAAAGCCTCACGGCCATGGGCGAAGCTTCATCGGGCTCGACATTCCCCAACGGTTGCCATGTGGCCGAAATCGAAGTCGATCCGCAAACGGGACACACCCAGGTGGTGCAGTATTGGGCGGTGGACGATTTGGGCAAGGTCATCTCGCCTGACTTGGTGCGCGGTCAAGTGCATGGTGGTGTGGTGCAAGGCTGGGGCCAAGCCTTTTGCGAGCAGGTGGTCTATGACGAGCAAGGCCAGTTGGTCACAGGCTCATTCATGGACTACGCCATGCCACGCTTGGGCGACATGCCCCACATTCGCAACGAAACCGTTGAAGTCACCACCGGACTCAATGCCTTGGGCTCCAAGGGCGTGGGCGAGTCAGGTTGCACCGGTTCCTTGCCGGCGCTCTCCAACGCCATGATGAGTGTGTTGCGCCCTCACGGGGTGACGGGCATGGACATGCCGTTCACGCCCGCCAAGGTGTGGGCTGTGCTCAACCCGGCAAAGGCTTGAAGCCTGGCTCTGCGCCCTGCGGCAGCGGGGTGCGAGCCACGTTCATCAGCATGGCCAAGGTGCTGTAATAGCCATAGTGGGCCACCATGTCGACCACGCCGGCTTCGCCCCAACGCGCGACCACCCGTGCATAAGTGGCATCGCACAGGCAGCGATTGGCGCGCAACTCTTCCAGTGCATCGTAAATG
>CAWUNN010000047.1:0-9351 GCA_963923185.1 uncultured Limnohabitans sp.
ATGACGCAAATGCCACGGCTTCAGAGTCAAACATCGCCACAGAGCCTTGGCATTTCTTTTGCATAGGGCTTAGCATTGTTTGAACCTCGGAGTGATGCCATGACTCAAAGATCCCCAATTGGCGCCAACCATCGGCGCGATTTCGGCAAATTGGCACTGGGCGCCAGTGCCGCCACCTTGGCCGCCCCGGCCTTGGCCCAAAGCATGCCCGAAGTCCGTTGGCGCTGTGCTTCTAGTTTTCCCAAGTCCTTGGACACCATTTATGGCGGCGCCGAGGTGATCGCCAAACGCGTGGCGGCGCTGACCGAAGATAAATTTCAAATCCGAAGCTTCGGTGCAGGCGAATTGGCCCCGGCATTTGGCACTGTGGACGCGGTGCAACAAGGCGGCGTCGAATGCACTCACACGGCGGGCTACTATTTTGTCGGCAAAAACAAAACCTTTGCCTTTGACACCACACTGCCCTTTGGCATGACCCAACGCATGCAAAACGCTTGGATGTACTGGGGCGGTGGTTTGAAGTTGCAGCGCGAGTTTTTGAGCGACTACAACATCATCAGCTTTCCCGCAGGCAACACCGGCACCCAGATGGGGGGCTGGTTCAGAAAGCCCATCAAGGAGCTCAATGACATCAAAAAACTCAAGATGCGCATCGCCGGTTTGGGCGGTGAAGTGTGGGCCCGACTGGGTGGCAGTCCTCAGCAAATCGCCGGGGGTGACATCTACCCGGCCCTGGAGCGTGGGGTGATCGATGCCGCCGAGTGGGTCGGTCCTTACGATGACGAAAAATTGGGGTTTTACAAAATTGCTCCGAACTACTACTACCCTGGATGGTGGGAAGCCTGTTCGATGTACTCGATGTATGTGAACATCAAAGAGTGGGAAAAACTGCCCAAGGCTTACCAAAACGCGTTAGAGGTGGCCTGCTATGAGGCCAACTTGGACATGATGGCCGAGTACGATTTCAAAAACCCTCAGGCGTTGGCGCGTTTGCTGAAAAATGGCGTGAAGTTGTACTCTTATTCGACCGCGATCATGAAAGAGGCTCAAAAGGCTGCTTTTGATCTGTACGAGGAAGAAGCCAGCAAGAACCCCTCATTCAAGAAAATCTACGAACCCTGGAAAAAATTCCGCCACGAGCAATTTTTATGGAACAAGGTGGCTGAGAACACCTTGTCGGGTTTCATGCTCAACAACATGTGAAGGTGACGAGCCTTGACCCCGGCACTGGCTCAGTGGTTAGGGCTGCTCGGTTCCCCGCCTGACCCGGTTGGCCTCCTCCCCATGCGGGAAGGCCCGTCAGGCGTGATTCTAGTCTTGAATGGGGCCCAAGGTGGCTGTCATCGCACCGAGTCCACGCCCTGGTTGGCCAAGGCATCGGCTTTTTCGTTGCCCGCATGGCCTGCATGGCCTTTGACCCAATGCCATGACAGATCGTGACCGCTGGACTGCACCAGCTGGTCAAGCTGCTGCCACAGGTCGGCGTTTTTGACGGGTTGTTTGGACGCGGTTCGCCATCCTTTGGCCTTCCAACCAGACACCCATTCGGTGATGCCTTTGCGCACGTATTCGCTGTCCAGGTGAATTTCAACCCGACAGGGGTATTTGAGCGCACTCAGGGCCTGGATGACGGCCATCAACTCCATGCGATTGTTGGTGGTGTGGGCTTCGCCACCAAACATCTCACGGGTGTGATCCCCGGCTTGCAGCAACACGCCCCAGCCTCCGGGGCCAGGGTTGCCTTTGCAGGCGCCGTCGGTGTGGATGATGACTGTGTTCATAGATGGAGATCAGCGTGCGGGCTGCGCGATGATACGCTGCCAGAACCGCTGACGACCAGGGCTCGGGCGGCGCGCTTGCGTTCGCGCCAAACGGGCTCGATCAGGCGCATGCCGTGCACCCGCTTGATGGCCACTTGGGCATAGACGGCACCCCAAAAAGGCCACCAGCGCGGACCTAATTGGTCCATCACCTGAAAACGTTTGAGCCATTGGGGTGATTGAACCGAAGGGGCATAACATCCGTATTGCATCGGCTCGCTCTCAAAGTTCAGCAAGCTGAGCCAATCGCGCAGCCGTCGCGTGCCGATGAATTCGCCAGACTGGGGCAGAAACAGACGGCCCTGCCAAACTCGCCTGCGCGCGCGATCTCGCATTTGACGCCAGCCCCACAAGCTGTTGGGGTTCAAGCCCAAGATCAGCACCCGGCCTTCTGGCACCAAGACACGAGCCACCTCGCGCAAGGTGGCATGCGGATCGGGGCTGTTCTCCAGGGCATGCGGCAAGATCACCAAGTCGAGGCTGTCGTCGGCAAAGGGCAGGGCGCACAGGTCGGTGCAAAAGTCGCCCAGTCCTTGATCAGACGGCTCAGGCAAGGCCAGCCAACGATGTGGCATGCGGTTGTGGCGCAGGCCTTGCAATTGGGATTGGCCCAGCTGCAGGGCATGGTAGCCAAACCAATCGGCGGTCCATCGATCGCACAGGTCTTGCTCCCATTGCAGCAAATACTGCCCCGCTGGAGTGTGCAGCCAGCTGTTCAAGCCTTCGCTTTCTATAATGTCAGTCGACATGAACCTTTTGCCCATCCCCGCTTTTGATGACAACTACCTGTGGTTGTGGCACGACCAACGACATGCCGTGGTGGTCGATCCTGGTGCGGCGCAACCGGTGCAAGAGACCTTGCAACGCCTGGGCCTGACCTTGCAAGCCATTTTAGTGACCCATCACCATGCCGACCATGTGGGGGGTGTTCATGAGCTGCGCCAACTGACCCATGCCACCGTGTACGGGCCACAGGCCGAAGACATCCCAGGGCCTTTTGTCGGCTGTCAGGAAGGTCAAACCCTCAAGGTCCTGGGCCACGAAGTTCAGGTGATCGATGTGCCTGGGCACACGGCCGGTCATGTGGCCTTTTTTGTGCCTCATGCCCAACCCCATCCATTGCTCTTTTGTGGTGACACGCTGTTCTCGGGGGGCTGCGGCCGATTGTTTGAAGGCAGTCCCGCGCAAATGCTGAACTCTCTGGGCAAGCTGGCCGATCTGCCGGGTTCCACCCAGGTGTGTTGCGCACACGAGTACACACTGTCTAACCTGCGCTTTGCCGTTGCCGTAGAGCCTGGCAACGCCGACTTGCAAGCCTATCAAACCGCTTGCCAGCAACTCAGGGCTTGTGGTCAACCCACCTTGCCCTCCAACATCGAGGTCGAGCGGCGCATCAATCCGTTTTTGCGCTCCGCTCAGCCAGAGGTTGTGCGCAGTGTTCAAGGCCGTGATCCGCAAGCTCTCACCCATGTTCAAGTCTTTGCGGCCTTGCGCGAATGGAAGAACCAGTTTCGATGACCCCTTGGATCCAAGCGCTGGCCTGCTCGCTGCTGTTGGGCCTGGTGGGTTGTGCCTCGCAAATGTCACCGGGTGCTGCCGTCCCTGAAGAGGTGAGCCATGGACGGGTCAGCAACCCATTGGGGCTCAAGCCCTTGAATCGCCAAAGCATGCAGTCGCCACAGATTGCGCAAGTGGACATTGCAGCGGACTTGTTTGAGCGCATCCGACGTGGCTTTGCCATGCCTGATTTGCAAAGCGAGTTGGTCAGCGATCGCGAGCGCTGGTACGCTGATCGGCCTGAATACATCGAGCGCATGGCTCAGCGCTCGAGCAAGTACCTCTATCACATTGTTCAAGAAATTGAACAACGCGGCATGCCCACCGAATTGGCTTTGCTGCCCTTTGTCGAGAGCGCTTTCAACCCGCAAGCGGTTTCTTCGGCCAAGGCCTCGGGCATGTGGCAATTCATGCCCGCCACGGGTCGTGATTTTGATTTGAAGCAAAACGTCTTCAGGGATGATCGACGTGACATTCAAGCCTCGACCCGAGCTGCCTTGGATTATTTGCAAAAGTTGTACAACCAATTTGGCGATTGGCACCTGGCATTGGCAGCCTACAACTGGGGTGAAGGCAATGTGGCCAAAGCCATTGCCCGCAATCAAAAGCAAGGCTTGGATGTGGGCTATGCCGAGTTGTCCATGCCCATGGAGACGCGCTTTTACGTGCCCAAGTTGCAAGCCATCAAAAACATCGTGGCCAAACCTGGGCAGTTTCAAGTCAAGTTGCCCGTCATTGCCAATCACCCCTATTTTCAAAGTGTGCCGCTGCCACGCGACATGGACGTGAGTGTGGCCGCCAGGTTGGCGGAAATCAGCATCGAAGATTTTCGAGCCCTGAACCCTTCGGCCCACCGACCGGTATTGTTGGCGGCTGGGCATCCGGTGATTCTGTTGCCTTGGGACAATGCCGAGACCTTTCAACGCAATTACGAAGCCTTTGGTGGGGGGCGCTTGGCCAGTTGGACCGCCTGGGTCGCACCCAGCACCATGAAGGCTTCACAAGCAGCCAAGCAAGTGGGCATGTCTGAGGCCGATCTGCGGCAAATCAATCACATCCCACCCCGCATGCTGGTCAAGGCCGGGGCTGTGTTGTTGGTACCCAGAACTGGCGCCTTGGACCGCGATGTCCAAGCCGAGGTGGCTGATCGGGGTCAACTCAGCCTGGCGGCTGAACCAGTGGCACCCAAAGTGCTTGCCAAGTCCAGTCAAAAAACAAAACCCAAAGCCCAGGCCAAGACCCCATCTGGAGCTCAAGACGCGTCTGAGCGGACTGCATCCAATCGCACCAAGTCCGAGCGAAAAAAATCAAGCGGGCCCGCTGTCACGGCTCAAGCCAGCAAAGGCGATGCGCACTGAGAGACCAGCCTCAAGTCTCATCAGCAATGTCTTTGACTGTCCGTGGGCGTATCAGGCCTGTTTGCGATCGGCCATGGCATGGGCAATGGTGCCCAGATCGACAAACTCCAGCTCGCTGCCAATGGGCACACCTCTGGCCAAGCGAGTGACTTGCAGGCCTTTCTTTTTGAGCGCCACACTCAGGGCATGGGCCGTGGCCTCTCCTTCGGCAGTGAAGTTGGTGGCCAAAATCACCTCTTGCACCACGCCGTCACTCGCTCGTGCCATCAATTGCGACATCTCAAGCTCGCGCGGCCCCACACCCGACAAGGGGTTGAGTGGCCCCATCAGCACAAAATACATGCCTTTGTAGGTCAAGGTGCGCTCAAGGGCCGACTGATCGGCTGGTGTTTCGACCACGCACAAGCGCGATGGATCGCGACCTGGGTCGCTACAAATGGAGCAAACCTCGTGCTCGCTGAAGGTGTGACAGCGCTGGCAATGCCCGATGCGCTCGGCTGCCACTGACAAAGCCCGCGACAAACCCATGGCCCCTTCGCGATCGTGTTGCAACAGATGAAAGGCCATGCGTGTGGCCGATTTGATGCCCACCCCTGGCAAGCGTCGAAGTGACTCGATCAACACATCCAAGGCATGGGTTTGAGACATGGGCAAAGACTCAGAAAGGCAACTTCATGCCACCGGGCAAGCCTGGCATGCCCGAGGTCAATTTGCCCATTTTTTCTTCCGACAACGCTTCAGCTTTTCGGTGAGCGTCATTCAAGGCGGCCACGAGCAAATCTTCGAGCATGTCTTTGTCATCGGCCAGCAAACTGGCGTCGATGCTGACGCGTCGGGCCTCGTGTTTGCAGGTGGTGGTCACTTTGACCAAACCTGAGCCGGATTCACCCGTGACTTCCAGCAGCGCCAATTCTTCTTGGGCTTTTTTCAAGTTGTCTTGCATGGCCTGAGCTTGTTTCATCAGGCCTGCGATTTGTCCTTTGTTGAACATGGTGGGGCTTTCTATAGGGGTTGGATGCTGCCAGGCACGATTTTGGCATCGAATCGGCTGATCAATTGTTGGACATAAGGGTCTTGCTCGATGGTTTGACGGGCCTGGAGCAGCTTTTGTTGTTCGGCATGGGCCATGCGTTTGGCTGGGCTGTCAGTGACTTTGCCCATCTCAAGGCTGAGGCTCGCCGCATGGCCCGCTTGAGCCAAAGCATCCTGCAGTTTTTGTTTGGTCTGGCCAGAGCGCAAACTCTCTCGTTCGATGCGCAACAGCCAGGCGTTGTCATCTCGCGCCACCAGTTGCGACTGCAAAGCCAATTCACGGCTGAGCGACTGGATGCTTTGAGCTTGGATCAAGGTTTGCACCACCTCAGACCAAAAGTCTCCCTCGGGCGTCCACTGAGCTTGAATTTGAATGTGAGGCTCCAGTGCCAACGACGCGTTCTGTGGGGCCAGGCGGATGGGGACGGGTGTGATCGAAGAGGGTGGCGGCACCGGTTCAACTGGTTCAAGCGTGGTGGCTTGAAGTTTGGATTTTTCCAACCCAGGAGCAGATGCGGTGGTGCGCACGGTCAACGGGGTCACACTGCGGTGTGCGGGTGTGGCAGGGACCGCAGGTGTGGCAAGAGTCTGCGCTGAAGCTGGGACCGCTGATGTGGCTGAAGGTTCAGAGGGTTTGGGGGCCAGATTTAAAGTTTTTTTTTCAGCCGATCGCCCATGCGATTGCGTG
Source organism: uncultured Limnohabitans sp. (assembly GCA_963923185.1). Lineage (GTDB taxonomy): Bacteria > Pseudomonadota > Gammaproteobacteria > Burkholderiales > Burkholderiaceae_C > Limnohabitans. Next base: position 6,456 of record CAWUNN010000047.1, read on the forward strand.
AACGCCAGGTATCGCAACAACACCATGTTCAGGCCGCTGTGCTCGTCAGGTGCCAACCCCAATTCGGCACGCCCGTGAATGCACAGGCTGTACAAAAACTGCAATTCGTCGGCCGATAAAAGGGCCGCCAATTCGGTGATGTGATCAGCGTCGGGTTGCTCTTGCAAACTTTGCGGTGCATGTTGCGCCACGGCTGTGCGTTGCAGCACCCGCGCCATGTCCTCGAGCAGCAGGCCAGCGCTGTGGCCACTTTCGTGCAGTTGAGCACTGAGTTGCAACAGGCGTTGCGCATCTGATTGGCCCAGGGCTTTCAAGACTTCAAAGACATGGCTGCGATCGACACTGCCCAGCATCTGACGCACGCTGTCACCCCAAAGTCGACCACCACCAAAGGCAATGGCTTGGTCGGTCAGTGACAAGGCATCTCTCATGGAGCCCCGGGCCGCATGCGAGATCAATTGCAACGCCAAGGCGTCGTGCTCGATGTGTTCGGCAGCCATCACCTGGCTCAGGTGTTGCGAGATGGTCTCGGGGGCCATGGGTCGCAGGTTGAATTGCAGGCATCGCGACAAGACCGTGACCGGCACCTTTTGCGGGTCGGTGGTGGCCAAGACAAATTTGAGGTACTCGGGGGGCTCTTCCAGGGTCTTGAGCATGGCATTGAAGGCCGTTTGGGTCAGCATGTGAACTTCGTCAATCATGAAGACCTTGAAACGACCCTCAACGGGTTTGTAGACGGCTTGCTCAAGCAATTGCTGCACCTCGTCCACACTTCGGTTGGAAGCGGCATCGAGTTCGGTGTAGTCGACAAAACGACCTGCATCAATGTCTGTGCAAGCCGAGCACACGCCACAAGGCTGGGCGGTGATGCCTTTTTCGCAATTGAGTGATTTGGCCAACACCCTCGAAACAGTGGTCTTGCCCACGCCTCGGGTGCCAGTGAACAGGTAAGCATGGTGCAGTCGTTGCTGCTCCAGCGCATGGGTCAGGGCCTGAACAACGTGCTCTTGGCCGACCATCTCAGAGAACAGTCGGGGGCGGTATTTGCGGGCCAAAACCAAATAGGACATGAACCCATTGTAAGGCGATCAAGCCAGACGATTGTGCAGTTGGCTCAAGTCTTGTGGGGTGTTGAGATTGACAAAAAATGGCACATCGCTGCTCACATTGGGCCACGTCACTCGCACACAATGGTGCAAGCTCAACCAATCTTCGATTTTGCGCCCACCCTTGGCCATGAAGTCCGATAAGCTGTCGCGCAATGAACTGTGCATCAGACAAAACACCGGATGGCGTTGCTCAAAGACTTGGCCTTGGGGATCGAGTTCGGTGCTGCTGGCGATGGCCATCTCGGCCTGCTGCTGTGTCAAAGCTTGACCCAATCGTTGCACCAAATCGGACGGGAAATAAGGCACGTCGCAGGGTGCGGTTTGCAAAAAAGGGGTGTTGCACTGTTGCAAACCTGTCAAAAAACCCGCCAACGGGCCTGCAAATTCGGCCACCGTGTCGGGCCAGACGGGGGCTCCTAAGGTCGAATAAGTGACCAAGTTGCGGTTGGCATTGATCGAGACCTGGGCGCATTGGGCTTGCAAACGACGCATCACGTGCCAAGCCAAAGGTTTGCCAAGCACCTCTTGCAAGCCCTTGTCGACGCCGCCCATGCGCAGGCCACGTCCACCGGCCAATACCAAGCCCGTGACCAGATGGGGAGCCAAATGTGGGGTCATCCGCCGATGTAGCTCATCTCGATGCGTGGTGCATCTTGGGGGGCAGCGCCGATGGCGCGCAACTCTGAGTAACGATCGCTGCGCTGCATCCAGGTGCCGGCCACGGCACTGCGCAAAGCGTCGTCTGATGCGCCTTGGCGCAACAGGCCTTTCAGATCAAATCCGTGTTGGGCAAACAGGCACAAATACAACTGCCCCTCGGTGGACAAGCGGGCTCGATTGCAGTCGCCACAAAAGGCTTGGGTGACGCTGCTGATCAAGCCAATTTCACCCAAAGCAGGGTCGTGTTGACCTTGTTCGTTGCACCAACCCAGGCGTTGTGCCGTCTCACCGCTTTGTTGGGCTTGCAGTGTCACCAAAGGACCCACTGTTTGCAACTGCTGTAAAACCTGAGCCGAGGGCATGACTTCGTCCATGCACCAATCATTGGTGTTGCCCACGTCCATGTATTCGATGAAACGCAAAGGCATGCCTGTGCCTCTGAAATGCCTGGCCATGGGCACGATTTGATCGTCATTGGTGCCGCGCTTGACCACCATGTTGATCTTGATGCCCGAGGGTCGACCTTGGGCGTCCACACCCAGCCCCTCTGCCCGAGCCACTTCCAAGCCTTCAAGCACGTCTTGAATGGGAAAGTCGACATCGTTCATGCGCCGAAATACCGCATCGTCCAACCCGTCCAGGCTGACAGTGATGCGCTTCAAGCCCGCCTGTTTGAGCAGCCGGGCTTTGCGCTTCAAAAGTGAGCCATTGGTGGTCAGGGTCAAGTCCAGGCTTTGACCATCTGGGGTGGTCAATTCGGCCAGTTGAGCGATCAGTACTTCCAGGTTTTTGCGCAGCAAAGGCTCACCACCGGTCAGCCGAATCTTGCGAACCCCCAATTGAACAAAGACCCGTGCCAAACGCGTGATCTCTTCAAAACTGAGCAAGTCAGCGTGTGGCAAATATGGGTAATCTTTGTCAAAAACTTCTTTGGGCATGCAATAGCTGCACCTGAAGTTGCACCGGTCGGTGACGCTGATGCGCAAATCATGCAAATTGCGCCCCAACCGGTCGGACATGCCATCAGAGGCGCCGACAGTTGCGGGCGAAAAAAAGGGCTGGCGCTTGGCCAGCCGCTGATCAATCAATGGAATGACTCGTTCGGCCATCTCCATATTGTGCCCCAC
>CAWUNN010000048.1:0-9288 GCA_963923185.1 uncultured Limnohabitans sp.
GTCGACCATGCGGCTGATCACGCGTGCGCTGTCTTCGATCGGTTCGGCTCGACCCAGTTGACTGTCCCCGGTGGTGAGGTGCACCACCGAACCACCCAGCTGGTACATGCCGGCCTCAAAGCTCACGCGAGTGCGCGTCGAGGCTTTTTCAAAGATCATGGCCAAGGTGCGATCGGTCAACGGCTGATGCTTTTCATAGGCCTTGAATTTGGCCTTGATCCACGCTGAGCGCGCAAACAAATAAGCATATTCGTCGGCACTGAGATCGGTGAACTGCAAATAGTGTTTCATGCGCTGGCCAGAAACTGTTGGATGATGGGCACCAAGATGGCGACGATCTCATTGGCCTCGGCTTCAGTCAAAATCAAAGGCGGAACCAGACGAATCACGCTGTCGGCCGTGACACTGAGCAACAGACCCGCTTGCAAGGCCTGGGTCATGATGGCACCGCAAGGGCGATCGAGCTCAATGCCCAACATCAGGCCTTGGCCCCGAATCTCTTTGAAGCCAGGCAGATCTTTCAGCTTTTGGTTCAAGGCATCGCGCAAATGCTGGCCCACACGTGCTGCGTTTTCAAGCAGGCCGTCTTCTTCCATGATGCGGATGGTCTCGACGCCCGCGCGCATGGCCAGTGGGTTGCCGCCAAAGGTGGTGCCGTGGTTGCCCGGCTGAAAAATCTCAGCCGCCTTGGGTCCGGCCACCACCGCGCCCACGGGCACACCCGAGCCCAGGCCTTTGGCCAGGGGCATGACGTCGGGTTGAATGCCCGCCCATTGATGGGCGAACCACTTGCCCGTGCGACCCATGCCACACTGAACCTCGTCGACCATCATCAGCCAGTCGCGCTGATCACACAACTCGCGCACTTGACGCAGGTAATCCCAACGCATGGGGTTGATGCCGCCCTCACCCTGAATGGTTTCAAAAAACACAGCCACCACGTTCGGATTGCCCTCGGTGGCTTTTTTCAAGGCATCGATGTCGTTCAATGGAACGCGCAAAAAACCTTCCACCAGAGGGCCAAAACCAGCTTGAATTTTTTCGTTTCCGGTGGCGCTGAGTGTGGCAATCGATCGGCCATGGAAGGATTTTTCATAGACCACGATGACAGGTCGCTCGATGCCCTTGTCATGGCCGAACTTGCGTGCCAGCTTGATGGCGGCTTCGTTGGCCTCTAGCCCGGTCGAGCAAAAGAACACATTGGTCAGCCCCGACTTTTCAACCAACTTGGCAGCCAAACGCTCTTGATCGGGCACATGGTAGTAGTTGCAGCAATGGATCATTTTGGCCACTTGGTCTTGCAGGGCGGGGACCAGCTTAGGATGGCCATGTCCCAGGGTATTGACCGCAATGCCGGCCAAGCCATCGATGTAGCATTTGCCGTCGGTGTCCCACACTCGCACACCCTGGCCATGTGACATGGCCACAGGCAAGCGGCCATACGTGTTCATGGTGTGGGGCGAGGCGGCGGTGGTCATGTCGGCTCCTGAGGACAAAAAAGAAATCGGCTCAACAGCAAAGATGCAGGTTGAGCCATTGGGCACTGATTTTAACCCCCTGGGCGCAGAAGAGATAAGGTCTTTCACGCGGCGAGCCAAAGTCATTCATGCCCTTGTCATATGTCTTATATAAGATATAATTTCAGTACTAACCCTGATGGCTCCATGACCGACTCCACTGTCAAAGAAACTTTCATCCTGGGCTTGACCCAATCGGGACGAACGTTCCGGCCCAGTGATTGGGCCGAGCGGTTGGCGGGTGTCATGAGCCCATTCAGGCCAGGTGGCGCACAAAACCGGTTTCATCCGGCCAGTTACTCACCGTGGTGTGTCCCCACCACCCTCAACGGCGTCAAATGTGTGGTGGTCCACGCCGATTTGCACAACGCAGAGCCCATGGCCTATGACTTTGTCATGAATTTTGCGCGCGACAATGACTTGCAAACCGTGCAGGCCTGTTTGCTGCCTACCGAAGCAGAGGCTGCACCCATGGCCAAGGGTCCCAACCCGGGCTCACCAGACAGTCAGTTGCAGGCTCAGCTGTCTGGGGACTTGCAATTGCAGGCCACGTAAGCCCTGGTCACGATTTTTTCTGCTGCATTTGGCGCAATCGCTCGGCCACGGCCTGAGGGTAGATCCGGTGTTCTTGACTCAAGACCCGTGCCGCCAAGGTGTTGGCCGTGTCGTCAGGCAACACCGGCACCACTGCTTGCGCCAAGATGGGTCCATGGTCCAGTTCGGCTGTCACCTCATGGACGGTGGCCCCGGCATAGCGGCAACCAGCCTCAATGGCACGCTGGTGGGTGTGCAACCCGGTGAAGGCGGGCAACAGTGACGGGTGGATGTTCAACAAACGCCCCGCATAATGGTTCACAAAACCTGGGGTCAAGATTCGCATGAACCCAGCCAGCAACACCAGCACCGGTTGCTCGGCGTCGATGCGTTGTCGCAGTTGGGCCTCAAAAGCCTCACGCGGGTGTGGATCTTGTGCGTACAGCCGATGTTCGATGAGTTCAGTGGCCAAACCCTGCTGTCGGGCCCATTGCAGTCCAGCAGCGTCGGCTCGGTTGGCAATCACCAAAGAGATGCGGGCCTGGTAACGGCTTTGCCAGTCGTCGCGCTGGCCGGCCCACACCAACTCGCGCATGTTGGACCCACCCCCCGAAATCAGCACCACGATGTTGTTCATGTTTGAATTGTCACATGCCGACCTTGGCATGAGGGTTTACACTAAAAAAGCACGATCGTGCTAAAACACGGGTTGTCACCGGAGAACATCACATGGATCTAGCATTCACAGCCGAAGAAGAAGCCTTCCGCCAAGAGGTGCGCGCCTGGGTGCGCGCCAATTTGCCCAAAGAAACGTCGCACAAAGTGCACAACGCCTTGCGCTTGTCTCGTGACGACATGCAAAACTGGTCCAAGATTTTGGGTAAAAAGGGTTGGTTAGGGTATGGCTGGCCCAAGCAGTTTGGAGGCCCTGGCTGGACCGCCGTTCAAAAGCACTTGTTTGAAGAAGAGTGTGCCTTGGCGGGTGCTCCGCGCATCATTCCGTTTGGACCGGTCATGGTGGCACCGGTGATCATGGCGTTTGGATCGCCCGAGCAGCATCGGCGATTTTTGCCTGGTATCGCCAGTGGCGAAGTTTGGTGGAGTCAAGGCTACAGCGAACCTGGCTCAGGCTCTGATCTGGCTTCGCTCAAAACCCGCGCTGAGCGAGTCGGAGACACATACATCGTCAACGGACAAAAGACTTGGACCACCTTGGGGCAATATGGCGAGTGGATCTTTTGCCTGGTGCGAACCAGCACAGAGGGCAAACCCCAAACGGGCATCTCTTTCTTGTTGATTGACATGAAATCCAAAGGCGTGACTGTGCGTCCCATCCGCTTGCTCGATGGCGAATGCGAGGTCAACGAGGTCTGGTTTGACAACGTCGAAGTGCCTGCAGAGAACTTGGTGGGTCAAGAAAACAAGGGCTGGGACTACGCCAAATACCTGTTGGCCCACGAGCGCACCAACATCGCCGACGTGAACCGGGCCAAGCGCGAGCTCGAGCGACTCAAGCGCATTGCGCGCGCTGAAGGTGTGTGGGATGACGTGCGTTTCAGGGATGAGATTGCCAAACTCGAAGTCGACATCGTGGCGCTAGAGATGCTGGTGTTGCGGGTCTTGTCCGCTGAGAAATCTGGTAAGCAATCTTTGGACATTGCCGGCTTGCTCAAGATCAGGGGCAGTGAAATTCAGCAGCGTTACTCAGAGTTGATGATGTTGGCTGCTGGGCCTTACAGCTTGCCGCTGATTCAAGAGGCCATGGACGCAGGCTGGCAAGGCGACCATGTGGGGGCTATGCACTGTGCCCCGTTGGCTTCGACTTATTTCAACATGCGCAAGACCACCATTTACGGCGGGTCCAACGAGGTGCAGCGCAACATCGTCGCCCAAACTGTGCTGGGTTGAAGGAGCAAGGACATGGATTTCAATTTCAGCGAAGACCAACAACAGTTGCGCGATGCAGTGGCCAAATGGGTCGAAAAGGCTTATTCGTTTGAGCGACGCCGCGAGATCACCGCTGCCGGTGGTTTTTCTCGCCAGGCCTATGCCGAGTTGGCCGAGTTGGGTTTGACCGGATTGGCTTTGCCAGAGTCACTGGGCGGCTTGGGCATGGGGCCCATCGAAGCCATGGTGGTCATGGAAGAGTTGGGTCGTGGCATCGTGCTGGAGCCTTTGGCTCAGACCATTTTGTCGGGTGTGGTGCTCAGCCACCACGCCGATGCGGCCACCCAACAGGCATGGGGGCCCAAGATCGCCTCTGGCGAGGCTTTGGTGGTGTTGGCCCATCAAGAGCGCAAGGCGCGTTACCGACTGGATGTCTGTGAGACCACCGCCACTGCGGCAGGTTCGGGCTTCACCGTCACCGGAGCCAAGAGTGTGGTGAGTGTGGGCGATCAGGCCGATGCATTCTTGGTGCCGGCACAACTCAATGGCAAGCTGGGCCTGTTTTGGGTCCAGCGCGATGCCAAGGGCGTGTCCACCAGGGGTTACCTGACCCAAGATGGTGGGCGGGCTGCTGAGTTGACCTTGCAGCAAGCCCCAGCGGTGTGCATCACCACCCAAGGCACAGAGGCTCTTGAGCAAGCGATCGATGTGGGCATTGCAGCATTGTGTGCCGAAGCCGTGGGAGCCATGGAAAAAACCTTGGCCATCACGATCGAGTACATGAACACCCGCAAACAATTTGGTGTGACTTTGTCCACTTTCCAGGCGCTGCGGCACCGCGTGTCGGACATGAAGATGCAGCTGGAGTTGGCGCGATCGATGAGTTACTACGCCAGCTTGAAGCTGACCGCGCCTGCACCAGAGCGTCGTCGAGCGTTGTCTCGCGCCAAATACCAGTTGGGGCAGTCGATGCGTTTTGTCAGCCAACAGGCCGTTCAGTTGCACGGTGGCATTGGTGTGACCGACGAATACATCGTCAGCCATTACTTCAAGCGATTGACCCAAATGGAGATGAGCTTTGGCGACAGCTTGCATCACTTGGGTGAAGTGTCGCAGCGCATGCAAGACACTGCGGGTGTTTTTGCTTGACCCATTGATCTGCGTCCACGGGAAAACACGAGATGGTGTTTTCCCGTGGCTTTGTTGATCAAAAGATCATCCAAATCTAGAATGCCTCGATTGATATTCAGAGGCAAACATGGATCAAAACCGCAAACTCAAGGTGGCCGTCATCGGCCTTGGATGGTGGGGTCAAACGATTGTTAGATATCTCAAAGGCGCGCGCAACATCGATTGTGTGCTGGCCACCGACTTGAATGTGGCCTCTGGCGCAGCGTTTGCTCAACAGCAAGGCATTGAGTTTGCCGCCGATTTTCATGCCGCCATCCATGACCCACGCATTCAAGGTGTGGTGTTGTGTACACCGCATTCGATGCATGCCGATCAAATGGTGGCGGTGGCCGAAGCAGGCAAGCACATTTTTTGCGAAAAACCGTTGTGCCTGAACCGCGCCGATGTGCTTCGTGCATTGAAAGCCATCAACCAGCGCCAATTGACTCTGGCCGTTGGGCACGAGCGCAGGTTCGAGCCGCCGGTGATGCGGGCCATGGAGATGATTCAAAGCGGCATGATCGGCACACCTTTGCAAATGGAGGCCAATTTCAGCCAGGACAAGTTTTTACAAATGGCTTCGGACAATTGGCGACTCAATGCGGCCGAGGCGCCAGCGGGCCCCATGACCGCAACGGGCATCCATTTGTTGGATTTATCGGTCGGTGTGTTTGGACCCGCCGAGACGGTGTTTGCCAGCGTCAAGCAATTGGGCAGCCCCTTGGTCAATGGCGACACCTTGGCCATTTTGGCCACTTACAAAAAGGGCGGACATGCCCTGATCAGCGCCATTTTGGCCACCCCTTTTGTCGGGCGATTTGCAGTGTTTGGCAGCCAGGGTTGGGTTGAAGTGCGGGATAAAACCCACCCCGAAGCCTCTACGGGGTGGGTCATGAATTGGCACATTCGAGGACAAGAGCCGCAAACCGCCCTGTACGACCCCCATCCTGCGGTCTTGTCCAATTTAGAGGCTTTTGCCGAAGCCGCCATGGGCGGGCGGCCTTATCCGGTGCCCCAAGAACAGATGTTGGCCAACATCTGTGCCCTAGAGGCCGTGGTCAAGTCCACCCGCAGCGGGCGAGTGGAATCGGTCGAAAACTGACAGCTTTTGCTCAGCGCTTGCGCTTGATGCCAAACAACTTGGCGGCGTTGCCACCGGTGATTTGGTCGCGCTCGGCTTTGCCCAGCTTCTTGACGGCAGCCACCAAGCCCAAGGGATCGACTTCGGCCATGTCGTAGGGGTAATCGGTGCCCAACAGCACCCGATCAGCGCCGTAGCGATCGATCAGGTTTTTGAGCATCACTGGATCAAAGGTGATGGTGTCAAAGAAGAAGTTCTTCTCAAGGTAGCTGGAGGGCTTCTTTTTGATGACCCGGCGGCAATCGGGTCGAGCGCCCCAGCCATGGTCCATGCGAGCCCAGTAATGCGCCAGGTAGGATCCACCATGGGCCAAGATGATGCGCAGTTTGGGGTTGCGAGCCAGCACGCCATTGAAGATCAAGTGGCTCACCGCCACGGTGGTGTCCAAAGGGTTGCCGATCACATTGTTGAAGTAGTGGTCGGTCAAGCGCTCAGCTTGGGTGTACCCGTTGGGGTGCATGAACAAGGTCACGCCCAATTCGGCGGCACGTTTGAAGAATTTTTCCAACTTCAAGGACGGATCGGTCAATTCTTTGCCAGCCACATTGGTGCCGATCTCAATGCCTTTGAGCCCCAATTTTTTGACTGCATGTTCCAATTCGCGCACCGCCAGGGTGGCATCTTGCAAAGGCACTGTGCCCATGCCGACCAGTCGGTCAGGGTATTGCGCGACCAATTTGGCAATGCCCTCGTTGACGCCGCGTGCCAGTTGAGCCCCTAGCTTGGCAGGGGCGAAATAGTAGTACTGAAACGGAGCTGGGGAAACCACTTGCACATCGACCCCCATTCGGTCCATGTCTTGGATGCGAACTTGCACATCAGAGAGCATGGCCGAACGATCGGCCATTTGCTTGGCATTCACATCGCGAGTGTGCTGATTGGCGAAAATGAAAGGGTATTCCTGCTGGCCTGGGTTGAGCGCGGCGGCCTTTTTGGCGACCTCGGGGTTGAAGTAGTGGCAATGCACGTCGATGTTGAGGTGACCATCTGTGCGGCCAGAGAGCTTTTTGGCGGCCAATGAAGTGAACAACTTGGGCGCACCTTTGTGTTGGTGGTAGGCGTGCTGGCAAGTGGGGGAGCAGGTGAACAACATGTTGGAGATCTCCGTTCAAGGTGCGGCGAGTTTACAGGATGGTCAAACATCCGCAGGGGTGAATGCTTGACCATTTTACTGATGATCAATTGATAGACAAAATTCATGCGGCACTCAAAAAAATACCCGATGCGGGTTTTCCCCTTGGAGAAATGACCCATCTATTCGGTAGCATCGTTGAGCGATAGATCAATTAACCGGAGGCCACATGAGCGTCAAAACTCGCACACAAGTGCGTGATGGCATGCGCATCGATTGGGATGTGAGTATTCCCATGCGCGATGGCCTGGTGCTCAAGGCCGATGTGTATCGGCCCAACAAGCCTGGGCGTTTTCCCATCATCATGAGCTACGGCCCTTACAGCAAAGGCTTGGCATTTCAAGACGGCTACAAGACCGCATGGGATCGCATGGCCGATCACCACCCCGATGTCACAGCAGGCTCGACCAATCAATACCAGCAGTGGGAAGTGGTGGATCCTGAAAAATGGGTGCCTCATGATTACATCTGCATTCGGGTCGACTCACGCGGGGCGGGCATGTCGCCGGGTTACATGCAGCTGTGGAGCCCCCAAGAAATGGTCGACTATTACGACTGCATCGAGTGGGCTGGCGTGCAAGACTGGAGCAACGGCAAAGTCGGGCTCAACGGCATTTCTTATTACGCCATGAATCAGTGGCAGGTGGCCTCGTTACAGCCCCCTCACTTGGCGGCCATTTGCGTGTGGGAAGGTGCCGCCGACATGTACCGCGACCTCAGTCACCATGGCGGTATCTTGTGCGATTTCATCAAAAACTGGTATGACATGCAGGTCAAGACGGTGCAGCATGGTTTGGGTTCGCGTGGCCCCAAAAGCCGTGTCACCGGTCGTGCCGTGTGTGGCGAAGTCGACCTGAGCGATGCGCAACTCAAGGCCCAACGCGAAGATTTTGCCGCCGCCGCCTTGAAGCATGCCCTCGATGATGATTATTGGCGCTCGCGCATGCCCGATTGGAGCAAAGTCACGGTGCCCATTTTGTCGGCCGCCAACTGGGGCGGGCAGGGCTTGCATCCGCGCGGCAATTTTGAGGGGTTTGTGCGCGCGGCCTCCAAGCAAAAATGGTTAGAAGCGCACGGCATTGAACATTGGACGCACTTTTACACCGACTACGGTCGAAACTTACAGTTGCGTTTTTTCGATCATTTTTTGCATGGCAAAAAAAATGGCTGGAACCGCCAACCCAAAGTGCAGTTGCAGGTGCGCCATGTCGATCGATTTGTCCAACGGGCCGAGCAAGAGTGGCCATTGAAGCGCACCCGCTGGACCAAGTTTTATCTGGATCCGACACAGCTGTGCCTGTCCAAAAAAGTCCCTGCAAGCAAAGGCACCATCAGTTACCAAGGTTTTTCAGAGGGTGTCACATTCATGTTGCCGCCGCAAAGCGAGGACATCGAAATCACGGGCCCCAGCGCCCTGAAGCTGTTTTTGTCCTCCAGCACCCGCGACGCCGACGTGTTTGCCGTGCTCAGGGTGTTCACGCCTGACCTCAAAGAAGTGGTCTTTCAGGGGGCGCTCGACCCCCACACGCCCGTGGGGCAAGGCTGGCTGAGGGCGTCTCATCGGGCCTTGGACGCCAAGCTGAGCAAGCCCTACCGACCTTATCATCCTCATGATCGGATCGAGCCTTTGAGGCCGGGGCAAGTGGTTGAACTGGACGTTGAAATTTTGCCCACCAGCATCGTGGTGCCCAAGGGTTACCGCATCGCTTTGACTGTCAGGGGCAAAGATTACGAGTACCCAGGCCCCGCTGGGGTGTTGTCCAATATGAAATACCCGATGACAGGATGTGGTCCTTTCACGCATACTGACCCCACAGATCGGCCGGCCAGGGTCTTTGACGGTGTCAATACGTTGCACTGTGGACCTGGGCGGGCCAGTTTTCTGATGTTGCCCATCATTCCCAAAC
>CAWUNN010000049.1:0-9168 GCA_963923185.1 uncultured Limnohabitans sp.
GGTCGCATGCGCATGGGCGGCAGCGTCTTGGAGCAATGGCTGAATGCTTCGCGTGAATCCATGGCCCACGACCAAGTCCCCGATCTGGACGATGCCCCAAGCCTGGTGCGTCTGAGTGCGGCTCTGAGCGAATTGCGACACCACGCTTGGGTGCTGGCTTACCACGATCGAAGCGACGGGGGGTTGTTGGCCACCGTGTGCGAAATGGCCTTTGCGGGCCATGTGGGCGTGGCCTTGAACTTGGACATGTTGATCACCGAGGGCGATGGCATCAGCGACAGCAAAGCCGATTTTGGTGACAGTAAGAACTGGGCCAGTCAGGTCAGCGCGCGCCGCGACGAACTCAGCCTGCGGGCCTTGTTCAACGAAGAGTTGGGCGTGGTCTTGCAAGTCAAAACCGAGCATCGCAACCAGGTCATGCAAGTCTTGCGTTCGCATGGCCTGTCACGGCACAGCCACTTCATTGGCAAAACTCGACCTGCTGCGGCGCCCATCGATGCAGGCAAAGGGCAAATCAGTGTCTGGCGCGATGCCAAAGAAATCTTCAGCGCCAGCTTGCGTGATTTGCATCAAGTCTGGGACAGTGTCAGCTGGAAAATCTGTCAATTGCGCGATCGACCCGAAGGCGCAGATCAAGAGCACGATGCGGTCGGTCAAATCGATGACCCAGGCTTGCAGGTCAAGCTCAGCTTTGACCCGCGCATCGATGTGGCCGCACCCTACCTGAACCTGAGTCGCCCCAAAGTCGCGGTCTTGCGCGAGCAAGGTGTCAACTCACACCTGGAGATGGCCTACGCTTTTCACCTGGCTGGCTTTGAAACCCACGATGTCCACATGAGCGATTTGCAGTCGGCTCGCATGACATTGAGTGACTTCCAGGGGCTGGTGGCCTGTGGCGGTTTCAGCTACGGGGACACTTTGGGGGCAGGCGTGGGCTGGGCGCGAAGCATCACCTTCAATCCCGCGATGCGAGATGCTTTCACGGCATTTTTTGAACGCCCAGACACCTTTGGTTTGGGGGTGTGCAATGGGTGTCAGATGTTGGCCGAATTGGCCGTGATCATTCCTGGTGCCCAGGCGTGGCCCAAATTCACCACCAACCAGTCCGAGCGCTTTGAGGCCAGGTTGTCCCAGGTGCAAGTGCTGTCTTCGCCCAGTTTGTTTTTGCAAGACATGGCCGGCAGCTTGCTGCCCATCGTGGTCTCGCACGGTGAGGGCTACGCCAACTTTGACAAACAAGGCGATGCCCAATCGGTCTGCGCCGCCATGCGATTTGTCGATCACCATGGGCAGCCCACCCAACAGTACCCACATAACCCCAATGGCAGTCCGGGTGGATTGACCGCCGTCACCACCCCCGATGGTCGCTTCACGGCCATGATGCCGCACCCCGAGCGAGTGTTTCGAAACGTGCAGTTCAGCTGGACTTCGGATCTCGCGTCTGAACTCAGCCCCTGGATGCGCATGTGGCGCAATGCCAGACGCTGGGTGGGTTGAGTCGTCTGTGTGCACCCAGTGGCTGACACCGACAGAGCCGGGTGGCTTTTAGTCTGCGCGGGCCCCAGAGGCTTTGACGATGGGCGTCCAGCGTGCGATTTCCACGCGCGTCATCTCGGCCATCTCGGCCGCTGTCGTGCCCAAGATGTTGTAGCCCAACTCGGACATGCGTTTGACAAAATCGCTCGATTGCGTGCCTTTGACGGCCGCGGCGTTGAGTTTGGCGATGACCTCGGGGGGCGTGCCCGCCGGTGCGGCCAAGCCCAGCCAGACGCTTGACGCGTAGCCTTTGACACCCGCTTCAGCGATGGTGGGCACATCGGGCAAGGTGGGGTCGCGCTTGGCCCCGGTGGTGGCAATGGCGCGCAACTTGCCGCTTTTGATGTGGGGCAGGGCTGAAGGGATGTTGTCAAACATGGCTTGGACCTGGCCACCCAATAAATCCGACATGGCGGGTCCACTGCCTTTGTAGGGCACATGGGTCATGTTGAAATGCGTCAGGTGTTTGAACATTTCGGCTGACATGTGGATGCTGGTGCCGTTGCCCGCTGAACCCACCGTCACTGCGCCAGTTTGTCCCAAGGCGATGAAATCGCTGACTGTTTTGGCCTTGACGCTGGGGTGCACGACCAGCACATTGTTCAAAGACACCAGCACCGAAATCGGCGCCAAGTCTTTGACGGTGTCAAAGGGCATGCGGGCATACAAGCTGGGGTTGATGGCCTCGATGCCACTGGTGGTCATCAACAAGGTGTAGCCATCGGGCGTCGAGCGTACCACCTCGGCGCCACCGATGTTGCCCCCCGCGCCCGATTTGTTCTCGACCGTGACGGGCACGCCCAACTGTTTGGACATCTCAAAGGCAATGGCCCTGGAGGCCATGTCCACCGCGCCTGCTGGGGCAAATGGGCAAATCAAGCGAATCGGTTTGGACGGAAACGATTGCGCACGTGCCACGGGGCAGATGACCATGGCCAATCCCAAACAGGCCAAAGTGTTCAAGAAAATGCGTGAGTTCATGGTGTCGATGGCAAGGATTCACGCAATTTGAAGCGCATGATTTTCCCAGATCCAGTTCTTGGAATGGCCGCGACTTCGTGAATTTGAGCCGGCACTTTGTAGGCCGAAATTTGAGTGCTGCAATGCGCTTTGATCGCTGCTTCACTCAGTTCGTGACCCGGCCGCTTGACCACGCACGCGACCGGCACTTCACCCAATTGCGGATGTGGCACGCCAATCACCGCGCAATCCAATACATCGGGATGACTCAGCACCGCATCTTCTACTTCGGCGGGTGCAATGTTCTGGCCGCCGCGGATGATGAGCTCTTTCAATCGGCCTGTGATGGTGAAAAAACCATTTTCATCGCACCTGGCCAAGTCTCCGGTGTGGTACCAACCATCGACCAGCGCTTTGGCGGTTTCTTCTGGCTTGTTGTGATAGCCGGGCATGACACTGGGTCCTCGGATGATGACCTCGCCCTCAGCGTTGGGGGCAACGTCTTTGCCTTGGCTGTCCACCAGGCGCACGGCCAAGCCGGGCAAAGGGATGCCGCAAGATCCCATCACCCTGGGCATGCCAGGCCAATTCATGATGACCATGGTCGAGGTTTCTGTGATGCCGTAGCCATCTAGCAAGGTGGCATTGAACGTCGATTCAAATTCACGGTTCAGTGAAGCTGGCATGATCGCCCCAGCAGAGATGAAATGACGAACACCGTTGACCAAGCCGGTTCCGATTGAGCGACCCGCTTCCAACAGATAATGAAACATGGTGGGCACACCAGGCATCAAAGTGAAGCGCCCGGTTTGCAGCTGCTTCATCACCTCTTGGGTCGAGAATCGTTCGAGAATCAATTCGGTGGCCCCAACCGCCACCACGCTGATGACACAAAAACTCAGCGCATAAGAGTGAAACAGTGGCAAGGGTGAGAGCATCACGTCATGCTCGCTGAGTCCGGCAATGGGCGCCCAGCATGCTGCGGTGACCCATAACAAACCGTGTGGCGTCAGTTTCACGCCCTTGGCCCTGCCCGTGGTGCCAGACGTGTAGACCAAAAATGCCGTCTGGTGCAAATCTTGCGGATCGCGTGGCGCGCTCTGAGCTGGTTTGAGGCACAAATCATTCAGATTCAAGCGATCTGCATGGGTGGAGTCAGCGGCGACCACGATGTGTTGCAAGCTGGGCGCTTGCGCTTGCAGCCGCAAGATCAAGGGCAAATGATGCTCGGACACCACAATGGCTTTGCATTGGGCATCTTGAAGTCGGTACAGAATTTCACCTTCGACCGCATCGTGACTGATGGGGACGCTGATGCCCGAGGCTCGCAGGGTGGCCAAGCAACCCAAGATCCAATGGACCGAATTGGGCACCAACAAGGCCACGCAATCGCCAGCCAACACGCCCAAGTCTTGTAAATGACCGGCGAGGTTGGCGGTTTGTCGATCTAAATCGATGTAAGAGATGCACCGGCCGGTCTGATCCTCGAACGCGTGTTTTGTTCCTTGGGCCAAGGCCTGGCGCTTGAGTATGTCGCCAATGGGGGCAATCAGGTCAGTTCGAATCATGTGAATTTCCCAGCAAACATCCGGTCGCTAGACCATGCAATAGCCACCGCTGACGCTCAGCGTTTGCCCGGTGATCCACGACCCTTGATCAGAGGCCAATAAGGTGACCATGGGTTCAACATCATGGGCTTGACCCAGACGACGCAATGGATACAGTTTGACCAATCGCTCTCGGTTGGCTTCGATGAAAGCTGGGTCATGAGCGGTTTCAATCAGACCCAGTGAGATCGAGTTGCAAGTGGTCGACGATCGGGTTTCGCGGGCCAGGGTTTTCATCAGTGCGATGGTGCCGGCTCGAGCGGCTGCACCGATGGCCAAACCCGATTCGCCCACCCGCGAAGAATCACCCATGATGCTGATGATGCGACCTTGTCCCTTTTGGGCTTCCAAATGAGGCCATGCGGCATGGCTGCAGTTCAGGGCTCCATAAAGGCAGACGTCGATCTGTTGCTTCCATTCCTCAGGGGTGGTTTCGGCAAATCTTTTGCGGTAGACCAAGCCGGCATTGTTGATCAAGATGTTCAATCCACCCCACTGTGCGACGGTGCGATCGACCATGGCTTGTACATCTTGGCGATTGGAGATGTCACACCCAATGGCCATGGCTTGGCCTCCGGCCTGCCTGATTTCAGCGGCCACAGCCTCTGCTTCGGTGCCAGATCGGTGGTAATTGACCACCACAGCGGCACCCTGTGCGGCCAGCCCCAAAGAAATGGCCTTGCCCACATCTCGGGCGCCTCCGGTGACCAAGGCCACTCGGCCTTTCAATGGTTGATTCATGTTGATTGCTCCTTGTGGGTCATGCGTGCTTCTCGCACCCATTGAAAAATGCGCTCGGGTGTCACGGGCAATTCATTGACCGACACCCCCAAATGAGCCAGCGCGTCCGTGACAGCGTTGGCAATGGCCGCAGGGGCACCGATGGTGCCGCCTTCTCCCATGCCTCTGAACCCGCCGATGTTGTTCTTGGAGACAGAAGGGATGTGAATGAGCTCAAGCTCTGGGACTTCAGGGGCCGATGGCAACAAGTAATCGGCCAAAGTGGCGGTCAAGAGTTGACCGTTTTGATCGTAAACCATTTCTTCCATCAAGGCAGCACCAATGCCTTGTGCCAGTGCGCCGCGTGTCTGGCCGGTCACGATCATCGGATTGATGATGCGACCACAGTCTTCGGCGATGACGTAGCGTTGAATATGAACCGCCATGGTGCGGCGATCCACTTCAACTTGCACCACATGGGTGGCCGATGTGGTGGTGCCAGTGATGGGGTCATAGACCTTGGTGACGCTGAGTTCTTCGCGCAGCTCTGCAGGCAATCGGCCCATTTGGGCATAAACCGCTTTGGCGAAATCAGTGAAACTCAAACTGAGTTGACCGTCAAGCGTGCGGATCACACTGCCTTGGGTCAAGAGTTGCTCTGGGGCCGTGCTGAGCAAATGCGCAGCCATTCTGAGCATGCGGGCACGCAATTCAGAGGCGGCCAAGATCGCGGCGCCGCCACTGATCACTGCCGTTCGGCTGGCATAACTGCCCGTTCCGTGGGGGACCTTGTCGGTATGACCTGTGATGACCCTGATGTCATTGATTTGTGCGCCCAGTTCCTCGGCCAATATTTGAGCCAAGGTGGTCTCGTGACCTTGCCCATGTGAGGCGCATCCAAAAGAAGCCGTGATGGCCCCAGTTGAATCCAACTGCAGGCAACAGGTATCGGTGCCCGTATTGATGGGCATGCCCGGAGATGCTGAAATCTTCGAGCCAATGCCAGAGAGTTCGGCATAAGTGGCCAAGCCGATGCCAACCCACCGTCCTTGAGCGCGGGCTTGCGCTTGGGCCTGTCGGGCTTTGGCATAGTCAAACGCCTCGAGTGCGGCATCCAAGCCTTCGGTGAAACCGGAAGCATCCCATACCAGGCCCACCACCGATTTGTAAGGAAACTCGTGCGGCGCCACCAAATTGATTCGCCTGATTTCAGCTGGATCGATGCCCATGCGTTGGGCCGCCAAATCCATCAAACGCTCCATGACGAATGTGGATGTCGGTCGCCCCACGCCTCGATAAGGACCGGTGGGTGACTTGGGCGTGCTGACGGCTCGGACATGTCCGTGGTAAGCCGGCACCTTGTAAGGGCCAGGCATGAAGCTGATGACCTGCACGGGTTCGATGCCTGCGGTCCAAGGGTAAATCGAATAGGCACCGACATCGCCAATGACTTCGGCACGCAATGCCAAGATGTGTCCGCTGGCATCCAATGCCAGTTCGGCATCGATGGTTTCATCGAATGCGTGACTGGTTGACAACAAGTCCTCTAAACGATCGCCTGTCCATTTGACGGAACGACCTGTTTTTCGGGCCAATGCACACACCAAGGCCTCTTCTTGGTACATGGAAGTCTTGGCCCCAAATCCACCTCCCACATCGGGTGCTATGACTTGCAGCCGATGGCCTGGCATGCCAAGCAAATCTGACAACGCATCTTTGATGATGCCTGGCACTTGGGTCGAGCTGTACAAGGTGAGCGCATCACGTCCTGCATCCAAATTGGCCAGGTAGCATCGGTTTTCAATCGGGCAAGCCGTTCTTCGGTGAAAACGCAAGTGCGCACCAACGGTCAAAGCGGCCGCTTCAAAACATTCAGACACATCGCCTTTGGCAAAGGTTCGCTCGACCAGCACATTGCTTTGCAGCCCTTCGTGCAAAAGAGGGGCATCGGGCAATGCAGCCAGAGATGCATCGGTTTGAGCAGGCAAAGGCTCGTACTCGATCTCGATGTGCTCAAGCGCGTCTTCGGCCTGGTACCGGTTTTGGGCCAATACCGCCACCACGGGTTCACCGACAAAATGGACAAATCCATGGGCCAATGCATGGATGGCAGTCGGTTGATAACCGGCCATGCGCGAGGTGGCAATCGCTGGCTTGATGAATTCTTTGACGTCATCCCATAGATAGACCCCATGCACCCCTGGCATGGCGGCCGCTTTTTGGACGTTGACATTCAAAATGCGAGCATGAGGATGATCGCTTCGCAGCAATGCCATGTGCAACGCGCCCGGGCAGGGGATGTCGTCGACAAATTGACCAAGTCCAGTCAGCAAGCGAGGGTCTTCGACCCTGCGGATGGGTTGTCCAATCCAACGGTTGGCGCCAGGTGGATGCTTCAAATCAACCTCAGGGTCCATCGTCAAAGGAGAATTCATGGCGTGTCACTCGTAAGCATGGGCGCCCTTGCGCAAAGACTGCCACTGTTGCAAGTCATGACCAAAAATCACCTTGGCACCGGCTTGCTCAATTTTTTTCACTTCTCGCAAAGAGTGCAAAGCCAGATCTTTGTCCCATGTGTTTTTGGGCATGGCTTCGCGCTCATAGTTGTGTTGCAAAGCCAATGCGTCTGCCACCAACAAAAAAGCACCAGAAGTTGCCGTGGTGACCATCGCCCCCAAGGTGCCAGGGGTGTGCCCTGGCAAAGGAATCAGACATAACTTCCGATCACCGAATACATCCCATTCGCGGTCAATGGTTTGAGTGGGCATGGGATGATCCCAGTCCGATGGCAGGTAACCCTGTGCCAGGGCATCTTCACCTTGTGCCGCCAACAACTCTTTTTCATGGCAAATCAGGGTCGCATTTTTAAAAAATTCATTGCACCCGCAATGGTCGGTGTGAAAGTGAGAGTTGATCACCACATCGATGTCTTGGGCTGCCAGTCCCAACTGGGTCAATCCGGTCAGCACATGGTCGTTGGCGTCACCAATGGGTTGCAAGGCCTTGGCCATGGTGCCCCAGCGAGACGGGGCGTCGGCCAGAGCTTGTGGATGACAGCCGGTGTCAAATAACACATTGCCTTGAGCGTGGCGCAATAAAAACGCCGAAACAGGCAGGTCGATGGTTTCGTCGCGTTGGGCATCTGGCACATAGACATGGCGCCTCATTCGCAGCAGACCGCCAGACAACACATGCATTTTCACGATGAAACTTCCCTGAGCGTGTCGCGCAGTCGCGCACATTGATGCAAGGCCTCTGTGATGCCTTGGTATCCGGTGCATCGGCATAAATTGCCAGATAAAACCTCTCTGATTTCTGTTTTGGATTCCAGTGGGAATTTATTCAACGCGTCCATGCAAGTGGCCAGCATGCCGGGTGTGCAAAATCCACATTGCAGCCCATGGTGTTCACGCATGGCCTCTTGCATGGGGCTCAATGCATGCAAGGTGCCCATTGATTCAACCGTTTGGACCTCACACCCGTTGGCACGCACGGCCAGCATCAGACACGACCTGACGCTGTCGCCGTTGACCAAAATGGTGCATGCACCACACACCCCATGCTCGCAGCCCACATGGGTACCAGTCAGACGCAGATGGCCCCTTAAAAAATCAGCAAGCAGCAGCCTGGGCTCGATTTGCTCTTGCACCCATTGGCCGTTGACTTTCATGCGCACGGTCATCAAGGGAACGCTGTGTGGCATGTCCTCACTGGGGCCAGAGTCTGTTTTTTCATGCATCATGCATTCTCCATTTGAGCTCGGCTCCAAGCCGTCTCCAGGGTGTGTTTCAACAAATTCTGAACCAAATGAATGCGATAGTCAGATGATGCGTTCAAATCGGACCTGGGGTTCAAGTTGGTGATCGCCACTTCGATCGCATGCTCGATCAATTCGGCCGACCAGTTTTGGCCTTGCAACACCTGTTCGGACTTGGTGAGGCGCAATGGGATGTCTTCAACCCCCATCACAGCCAGACGAGCTTGGCGCACCAAGCCATGGTCGATCTCAATGCACACGCCCACCGCTGCCAAGGCGTAGTCGCCTTGTCTTCGTGCAAACTCTTCAAAAGCGCAACCGCAACGCTCAGGCAAGCCAGGCAGTTTGACATGAACCAACAATTCGTCGGGCTCGATCACTGTGGTCAGTGGGGCCACAAAGAAGTCGTGTGCGCTCACGGTCCGTTGTCTGGTTGAAGACGAGATCTCGATTTCGGCGTTGAGCAAACGGGCCAGCAAAGGCCATTCTGCGGCAGGGTCGGCATGTGACAGGCTGCCTCCGATGGTACCCATGTTGCGGATGGCCAAATGCGCCACATGCCGCATGGTTTCGGGGATGACGCCGAAT
>CAWUNN010000050.1:0-9063 GCA_963923185.1 uncultured Limnohabitans sp.
GGCTGGCCTTGTCCAGTGCATCAAAAGCCTTTTTATTGACCAGCACCGCGTTTTTAGGCAGCCAAGCCTGGGTGTCGTAAAAATACTTGATGTGCTCGTAGATCTTGCCATCGGCACCGGTCGAACCACTGGTCATCATGCTCTCGACCACACCCGTGGCAAAGGCCTGACTCATCTCGGCGGCTTGCACGGTCACCGGTTGGGCATTGACCAACTCGGCGATGCGCGCGGTTTGCGGGCTGTAGGCGCGCCACTTGATGCCCTTGAGATCGGCGGCAGAGTTCAAAGGGCGTTTGCTGTACACGCCTTGGGGTGGCCAGGGCACCGAGAACAAAATCATCATGCCTTGCTCGGCCATTTTCTTCTCGATGATGGGCCGTTGAGCCTTCCACAAGCGCAGCGATTCATCGTAACTGTCGGCCAAAAAGGGCAGGCCATCGGCGCCCCAAATGGCCCATTCGTTTTGGTAGTTGGCCATCAAGATCTCACCAATTTGGGCTTGACCGCTTTGCACTGCGCGCTTGATCTCGGGGGCTTTGAACAACGAGGCGTTGGGGTGCACCGTGATTTTCAGCTTGCCGCCTGTGGCCTTGTCGACATCGGCAGCGAATTGGTTCAGATTTTGAGAGTGAAAATTGGTGGCCGAGTAAGCGGCGGGCAGATCCCATTTGGTCTGGGCCCAGGCCGAGACAGAGATCAGCGATTGGCCGCACACGGCCAGAGACAAAAGCTTGCTTTTCCAAGTGTTCATGCTCAAACTCCGACAATGAAAGCCCCAAGCATAGCCCATGCCAGGTGGGCTTTTGATGGGGGCTAGCCCGTGGTCGGGCATGGCCTGACTCAAGCCAGTTTTTTGATTCCCCGCAGCAGCCATTGAATGGCGCCCAGCACGATCAAGGTGCCCAAAAAATCACCGATAGACATCATGCCAAGGCTGGGCCAAAAATGCTCGGTCTTGCCCTGCCAGACATACCAAGTTTGGTGCATCAGGGGACTGACAATCGAATAGACCGCACTGACACCGAATAATTTGGTCACATTGAGTTGGGATAAATTCGATTGCAAATGAAATAAGCGTTGCGCGATCAAGGTGCTGATGTAGGCCGATCCACCGGCAATGCAGGCCGTGACCTCGTTGTAGAAATGGTCCAAGGAATGGTGCAACTGGTAGTCGATCCAAATCGTGCCCAAACTCACCCCGACGGCGCCGCTTTCCAGCAAAATCAGGGTCAGCAGCATGCGCACACCGGCTGGAATGAACACCCAAGAAGTGGCAAATGAAAATGCGAACCACTCGGTCATATTGTCGGTGACCCAATAGGTGGCCGCGTACACGACGGCCGAGGCCAAAATCAATGCACCCATGTGGTGCCATTCAATTTTCTGGTTGTTCATCAGGCTGACGTTGAAAGAAGGTCATGGCGAATGGGGTCATTTTGGCAGAAAGGCTTGCGCTCTGGCCATTCAAAAAATCTTTATCATTGTCCATTCTCTATCGCGTCGATTCGGTGCATGCTTGGGTCTCCATTTTCAGGTCGTGTCAATCCATCCAACATCATGAAACCTTCCTCGAATAGCAACCCATGGCAATTCTGGATTGATCGCGGGGGCACATTCACTGACATCGTAGGCAAGCGTCCTGATGGCTTGTTGGTCACTCACAAATTGCTCAGTGAAAACCCAGAGCAGTACCGCGATGCGGCGGTGGCGGGCATTCGCCACTTGTTGGGCCTTCAACCCCAGCAACCCATCAGCCCCGACATGGTGGCGTGCGTCAAGATGGGCACCACAGTGGCCACCAACGCACTGCTGGAGCGAAAAGGCGAACCCACCTTGCTGGTGACCACCCGAGGTTTTGCCGATGGTTTGCGCATCGCCTATCAAAACCGACCGCGCTTGTTTGACCGCCACATTGTGTTGCCCGAGCTGTTGTACGCCGAAGTGATCGAGGCCAACGAGCGCATGGGTGCCCATGGCGAGGTGGTCCAACCCTTGGACATTGAAGCCCTGCGCCCCGCCTTGAAGGCGGCGCGAGCACGTGGTTTGCGAAGCGTCGCCATTGCCTTTGTGCACGGTTATCGTTACCACGACCATGAGCAAGCGGCGGCTCAATTGGCACAAGAACTGGGCTTTGAGCAAATCAGTATCTCGCATCAAGTCAGTCCACTGATGAAATGGGTCAGCCGGGGCGACACCACCGTGGTCGACGCCTACCTCTCACCGATTTTGCGGCGTTATGTGGATCAGGTGGCCAGTGAGATGCCCGGTGTGCCTTTGTATTTCATGCAGTCCTCTGGGGGCTTGACCGATGCCCTCAGCTTTCAAGGCAAAGACGCCATTTTGTCGGGCCCCGCTGGTGGCATTGTGGGCATGGCCCGCACCACCGAGCTGGCCTTTGCACAAGGGGAGGGATTGCAGGGGCAAGCTCGGGTGATCGGATTTGACATGGGGGGCACCTCGACCGATGTCAGCCATTTTGCCGGTGAATTCGAGCGCGAATTTGAAACCCAAGTGGCCGGTGTGCGCATGCGCGCGCCCATGATGAGCATCCACACCGTGGCCGCCGGTGGTGGCTCTTTGCTGCAATTTGACGGGGCCCGTCTGCGGGTCGGCCCGCAAAGCGCCGGTGCCAACCCAGGACCGGCCAGTTACCGCCGAGGGGGGCCTTTGGCCGTCACCGATGCCAATGTGTTGCTGGGAAAAATTCAGCCGCGGTATTTTCCGGCGGTGTTTGGAGCGCAGGCCAATCAACCCTTGGACGCCGAGGTGGTGCGGCAAAAATTCAATGAACTGGTCTCACACATCCGAAAGGCCCAAGCCTCAGGCTCGTCCGCTGCCGACGAACTGAATGCTGAATCCTTGGCCGAGGGTTTCATTCGCATCGCGGTGCAACAAATGGCCAATGCCATCAAAAAGATATCGGTGGCACGCGGCTACGACGTGACGCGCTACGCTTTGCAATGCTTTGGTGGGGCAGGCGGTCAACACGCTTGCTTGGTGGCCGATGCCCTGGGCATGCAAAAGGTGCTGGTGCACCCCTTGGCGGGTGTCTTATCGGCCTATGGCATGGGCTTGGCCGATCAAAGCCTGATCAAAGAGCGATCGATCGAGTTGCGACTGAACCCCGAGCACCAACCCACTTGGGAGCAAGCCCTGGATGAGTTGGCTGCCAACGCATGGCAAGAGATGTCCCATTCGGCGTTGGCACAAGGGCACATCCAGATCCTGCGACGCATGCACATTCGCTTTGAAGGCACTGACTTGGCGCTGGTGGTGGCACACGGCAGCCTGAACCAGGTGCAAGACGCATTTGAACAGGCCTACAGGCAACGATTTGCTTTTTTGATGGAAGGCAAGCCGCTGATCGTCGAGGCGGTGTCGGTCGAAGCCGTCATCGCCGGGGACAGTGCCGTTGAGCAAGCCTTGCCGCTGAACCCCGAGCGGGCCGTGCCTGCACGCGAGACGGTGCGCATGTACAGCGAAGGCCGCTGGCACGACGCCGCCTTGGTGGTGCGAGAGGACCTGCGTGCCGGCGACCGCATCGCCGGACCTGCCATCATCGCCGAGCGCAACGCCACCACCGTGGTCGAACCGGGCTGGCAGGCCCAATTGACTTCGCTCAATCACCTGGTCTTGCAGCGTGTCAGTGCCAGGGCGTCCATCTTTGCAGCGGGCACGCGGGCCGACCCGATCATGCTCGAAGTCTTCAACAACCTGTTCATGAACATCGCCGAGCAAATGGGCTTGCAGCTCCAAAACACCGCCTACTCGGTCAACATCAAAGAACGGCTTGATTTTTCTTGTGCCATTTTTGACCAAGCGGGGCACTTGATCGCCAACGCGCCTCACATGCCCGTTCATTTGGGCTCGATGGGAGAGAGCATCCAGACAGTGATCACCGAAAACGCGGGCCGCATGTGCGCTGGTGATGTTTATGTGCTCAACGACCCCTACCATGGGGGCACCCACTTGCCCGATGTGACCGTGATCACGCCGGTGTTCCTGGATGGCCACGAACGACCCGTCTTTTACGTGGGCTCTCGTGGCCACCATGCCGACATCGGGGGCATCTCACCGGGTTCGATGCCGCCGTTTTCCAAGCACATCGACGAAGAGGGCGTGCAAATTCAAAACTTCAAGTTGGTCGATGCCGGTCGATTGCGCGAAGCCGAAATGCTGCAACTGTTGTCCAGTGGTGCTCACCCCAGTCGCAACCCTGCGCAAAACATGGCCGATTTGCGGGCTCAAATTGCAGCCAATGAGAAGGGCGTGCAAGAGTTGCGTCGCATGGTGCAGCAGTTTGGGCTGCAAGTCGTCACCGCTTACATGGGGCATGTCCAAGACAATGCCGAAGAATCGGTGCGTCGGGCGATTGCCCGCTTGGCCGTGCGCTTTGGCGATCAACAAACCCGGCGATTTGATTTCCCGCTGGACAATGGTGCGGTGATCCGCGTGGCGGTCACCATCGATGCCCGCCAACGCAGTGCTCGTGTGGACTTCAGTGGCACTTCAGAGCAACAGGTCAACAACTTCAATGCACCCAAAGCGGTTTGCATGGCGGCGGTGCTG
Source organism: uncultured Limnohabitans sp. (assembly GCA_963923185.1). GTDB lineage: Bacteria > Pseudomonadota > Gammaproteobacteria > Burkholderiales > Burkholderiaceae_C > Limnohabitans. The sequence continues at coordinate 4,570 of CAWUNN010000050.1, forward strand.
TATGTGTTTCGCACCTTGGTCGAGGACGACATTCCGCTGAACGCCGGTTGCCTCAAGCCCATTGAAGTCATCATTCCCGCTGGCAGCATGCTCAACCCCTTGCCTCCGGCCTCGGTGGTGGCGGGCAATGTCGAGACTTCCAGTTGCATCACCAATGCCTTGTACGGGGCTTTGCAAGTCATGGCTGGCAGTCAGCCCACCATGAACAACTTCACCTTTGGTAACCAGCGGGTTCAGTACTACGAGACCATCTCGGGTGGCACGGGGGCTGGCCCCTTGTTCAACCTGTCCGGTGAGGTCTGTGGTGGCTTTGGTGGCACCTCGGTGGTGCAAGCCCACATGACCAATTCGCGCTTGACCGACCCCGAGGTGTTGGAGTTCAGGTTCCCGGTGCGCTTGCAAAGCTACGCCATTCGCACCGGCTCGGGCGGCACAGGACGCTTCAGAGGTGGAGATGGCGGTGTGCGCAGGGTGGAATTTTTAGAGTGCATGACGACAGGCATCCTCTCGAATGGTCGCGTCCATGCGGCCTTTGGTTTAGAGGGTGGGGACAGTGGAGCGCCCGGCCTGAACCGGGTGATCAAGGCCGATGGCACCATTCAGACCCTGACCCACATTGGGCAGGTTGAGGTTGAGCCTGGTGACGTGTTTGAGATTCACACCCCAGGCGGTGGCGGTTACGGGCGTGCAGACAACGCTTGAATGTAGCGACTCACGCCGGTGGCCACATCGGCAAACACATGGTCACAGCCCGCCGAGCGCAAGGCCCCCAGGTCAGCCTGGGTGTAGCTTTGGTATTTGCCCACCAAGGCGGGTGGGAATTCGATGTACTCGATCAAGCCCGCTTGCACGGCCTGTGCCAGGCTCAGGGGTTTTTCGCCCGCCAAATGGCGATGGCTGTTGATCACCGCCAAAGCCACGTCATTGAAGGGCTGGGCACGACCTGAGCCTAAGTTGAATAGGCCGCGGGCTTGCGGATGGTCGTAGAACCATAAATTGACTGCCACCACATCGTCCACAGAGACAAAGTCGCGCATCTGCTCACCGGCGGCATAGCCGCCGTAAGCGCCAAACAATTTGACCTTGCCGTCTTTCAGTTGTTGATGATGCTGATGGTAGGCCACGCTGGCCATGCGTCCTTTGTGTTGCTCTCGCGGGCCATACACATTGAAATACCTGAAGCCTGCCACTTGGGTTTGGGTTTGATCAAATGCCGTGCCGATTTGACGCCTCAGCCACTGATCAAACAGCAACTTCGAGTAGCCGTAGACATTGAGCGGTTTTTCGAACTCGGGGCGCTCCACAAAGGTGTCTGAGCCGCCGTAAGTGGCAGCAGATGAGGCATACAGCAGGCGTGTGCCTTGTTGTTGGCAAGCCAAAAACAGCGATTTGCTGACCTCGAAGTTGTTGGCCATCATGTAGCGGCCATCGGTCTCCATGGTGTCGCTGCAAGCGCCTTCATGGAACACGCAGTCGATGCGACCGTAATCGCCATCGGCAAAGCGCAAGTAAAACTCGGCATGGTCCACATAGTCGGCGATTTGCAAGTCGGCCAAATTGCGAAACTTGTCCCCGTCGCTCAGATCATCCACCGCCACGATGTCGCTGACGCCCCTGAGGTTGAGCCCCCGGATGATGTTGCTGCCGATGAATCCGGCCGCGCCGGTCACCACGATGGTCATGTCATGCTCCTCTGGTTCAAGCGGTCAATTCATTCCAACTGACGGCGGCGGTGCCAAACTTGCCCACCACGATGCCACCGGCCTTGTTGGCCCAAGGCAAAGCCTCGCGCAGGCTCATGCCCGCGCCGAGCAAGGCGGCCAAGGTGGCGATCACGGTGTCACCGGCACCGGTCACGTCAAAGACTTCGCGCGCTTGTGCGGCCACATGGGCCACACCGTCGTCATCGAACAAACTCATGCCTTCTTCGCTGCGCGTGAGCAACAGGCTGTGCAAGCCCAGTTGGTGGCGCAAGTTGTGCGCCATCTCGTTGAGGTGGGCTTCGTTGCGCCATGGGCCAATGACGTCGCGCAACTCGGCACGATTGGGGGTGATCACCGTGGCCCCTTGGTAGCGCGAGTAGTCGCTGCCTTTGGGGTCGATCAGCACGGGCAATTGGCGCGCCTTGGCTTGGGCAATCATGTCGGCCACATGGGCCAGACCGCCTTTGCCGTAATCCGAGAACAACACCGCCTGATGGCTGGGCAGCAACTCGGCATAGCGTTGCGACAAAGCAGCCAAGACCTCGTGATCGGGTTGGTTTTCAAAGTCGGCGCGCAGCAACTGTTGATGGCGACCGATGATGCGCAGCTTCATGGTGGTCGACAAGCCCGGGTCTTGCCGCAACTCGACGGCAATGCCACTTTGGGACAACAGTTCGCGCAAGCGGTCGCCAGCCGCGTCATGACCGACCACGCTCAAGAGCGAGGCCTGCGCCCCCAAGCTGACCAAGTTGTAGGCCACGTTGCCACAACCTCCCAAGCGGTCTTCTTCGCGCTGCACATGCACCACGGGCACCGGGGCTTCGGGGCTGATGCGATCGACTTGGCCGTACCAATAGCGGTCCAGCATCAAATCACCCACCACCATGACTTGGGTTTGGGACAAGCGGTCAAGGCTGGGCAAGTTCATAGTTCTTCCACACGGCGAGGGGGGTAGCTGTCCCAGGCTTGGCAGCCTGGACATTGCCAAAAATGACGTTGTGCCTCAAACCCACAAGCGGCACAACGGTAGCGCTTGAGGGGCATCACCGCCCGCTCCAGCGCCCGGTCCAACCAGGCACGGTGTGCCTCGTGCTGCAAAGGTTCTTGGGCCAACCATTGCCGGGCCGCCACCATGGAGGGCTCTTTTTGCAGGTAATGTGCATAGCGCTCTTGTGCATGGGCTTGGCCTTGGGCTTGATCGATGGCGACCAAAGCCTCAAGCACATCCAGCGAGGGCGCTTCGCTTTGATAGGCTTCCAACATGGCTTTGACTTGGGCGGTGCGGCCAAGCTCAATCGCCAATTGGGTCAAAGCCGCGGCTTGCAAGGGCAAGAACGCTGGCAAGGCATTGGCCAAATTCAGCCGGCACTCCAAGGCCGAGGCGGCTTCACCCTGAGCCTGCAGCCACTCGGCCAGGGCCAAATGGGCACGGGCCGAAGCGGGGGCGACCTGACAGGCCTGTTCTAGCAATTGTTTTTTCTGTGTGGCTTGCTCGACGGGCAAGGCCTGGGCCTGCTCGCACAGGTAGTGCGCCAGCCGGGCCTCAAAGCGCGCTTCACCGCGTTGTCCCAGTTGTTGGGCCACTTCTGCCGCCAAGGCCCAATCGCGCGAGCGCTCATAAATGCTGAGCAGGGCCAACAGGGCCTGGCTGGCCAAGGGTGTGTCGGTCAATTGACGCAGATTGTCCTCGGCTCGGTCGAGCAAACCGGCCTTTAAAAAATCAAGTGCCAGGGCATGCCGGGCACGCTGTTGATCTTCGCTGCTGAGGTCGGCGCGTGCCAGCAGGTGCTCGTGCACGCGCACGGCGCGTTCAAACTCGCCCCGGCGGAGAAACAGATTGCCCAGTGCAAAATGCAACTCTGAGGTGTCGGGATCTTGCTGAATGGCCAAGATGAAGGCGTCGATGGCCTGGTCTTGTTGCTCGTTGAGCAGGTGGTTCAAGCCCTTGAAATAGGCCTTGGGTTGGGTGCGGTTTTCAATGCGCAGTTGGCGCAAATCCATGCGCGAGGCCAGCCAGCCCATGGCAAAGGCCAGGGGCAAACCGATCAGCAACCATGACAGATCAAATTCCATGGTCGGCAGGCACAATCGCAGGGGTTGGAAGTGCTTTTTTGGCCGCTTTGCGCTCGCGCCACCAGCGTGGCACCATGGCCATCACGCCCACCAAAAGCCCTAGAGCAAACGCCACCAACAGCACCAACACCAGGGGTGACTGCCAATGCGCGCCAAAAAAGAAACGCACATTCACGTCGTCTTGATTGTTCAAGGCGAAGGCAAACAAAATGAAGAAAACGGCCGCCTTGAACAGGGTTTGTAACAGGGCCAGGATGCGCTTCATGCTTGGATTGTAGGGCTTGCGGACCAAATGAAAAACGCCCAACAGGTCGTGTCGGGCGTTCTGTGCTTGGGCGGGCGTTCAGTCTGTCTGATCAACCGCTTCGCGCAAGGCTTTGCCGGGCTTGAAGTGAGGCACCCGCTTTTCAGGGATGGCCACACTCTCGCCCGATCGCGGGTTGCGCCCCATGCGAGGCGGCCTGCGATTGACAGAAAACGTGCCAAAACCGCGCAACTCGATGCGATGTCCACGCACCAAGGCCTCACTCATGGCATCGAGCAAGGTCTTGACGGCGAACTCGGCATCGCGGTGTGTCAGCTGGCGAAATCGCATCGCCAGCGCTTCCACCAGGTCTGAGCGCGTCATGAATTGTTGTTGTCCAACTTGGCGCGCAACAGGGCACCCAAGCTGGCTGTCTCTTATACACATCTGACGCTGCCGACGATCTACTCTGTG
>CAWUNN010000051.1:0-9044 GCA_963923185.1 uncultured Limnohabitans sp.
GAGTGGTTTGTGATTGACGCCACCGACAAGGTGCTCGGACGTGTTGCCAGCGAAGCAGCACTCCGTTTGCGCGGCAAACACAAGGCCATTTACACGCCTCACGTCGATACGGGCGACTTCATTGTCGTCATCAACGCCTCCAAGATCCGTGTCACCGGCAACAAAGCCCTTGACAAGGTCTACTACCGCCACTCTGGCTTTCCCGGTGGCATCTACGGCACCAACTTCCGCGACATGCAGGCCAAGCACCCTGGCCGCGCGCTCGAGAAGGCCGTCAAGGGCATGTTGCCCAAAGGCCCTCTGGGCTATGCCATGATCAAAAAGCTGAAGGTCTACGGCGGTGCCGAGCACCCGCACAGCGCCCAACAGCCCAAAGTGCTGGACATCTAAGGAGCCGCCATGATTGGAGATTGGAACAATGGCACCGGCCGTCGCAAATCCAGCGTCGCCCGCGTGTTTCTGAAAAAAGGCTCTGGCAAGATCACTGTCAATGGCCGTGACATCACCGAGTACTTCGGCCGTCAGACCTCGATCATGATCGCCAAGCAACCCTTGGTGTTGACCCAAAATGTCGAAACCTTTGACATCCAGGTCAACGTCGACGGTGGCGGTGAATCCGGTCAAGCCGGCGCCGTTCGCCACGGCATCACCCGCGCCTTGATTGACTATGACGCCAACCTCAAGCCCGCTTTGTCGGCCGCTGGTTATGTGACCCGCGACGCCCGCGAAGTCGAGCGTAAAAAGGTCGGTTTGCACTCCGCCCGTCGCCGCAAGCAGTTCAGCAAGCGCTGATCTTGGGGTGGTCCACAAGCCGCAAGGTCTTGGGCCTTGCGGCTTTGTTTTTGCCCCTACCGGCAACATAGTTGAGTCTTTTACGCTAGTATTACATCCTGTAGCTTTTGGAGTACCCCATGAGTGCCATTGCCGAAACCGTCAGCACCGCCATGCCCGATCCGATTTTGTTCACCGACAGCGCCGCTGCCAAGGTGGCCGATCTGATTGCCGAAGAAGGCAACCCCGATCTGAAGTTGCGCGTGTTTGTCCAAGGCGGCGGTTGCTCGGGTTTTCAGTACGGCTTCACGTTTGACGAGGTGGTCAACGAAGACGACACCACCATGACCAAAAATGGCGTGTCTTTGCTGATCGATGCCATGAGCTACCAGTATTTGGTCGGTGCCGAAATCGACTACAAAGAAGACCTGCAGGGTGCTCAGTTCGTCATCAAAAACCCCAACGCCACCACCACCTGCGGTTGCGGCTCTTCATTCTCAGTCTGAGTCGAGCGGGCCGATTCAGGCCGGATAAATGGCCCCCAGCACACGGGGACCTTTGGCCCCTGTCACGCTGGGCTCGTTGCCATGCAATCCATCCAGGGCTCTTTGCGCCAGCCAAGCAAATGCGGCAGCTTCGACTTGGCTGGGGTGCAAACCTGCATCGGCTGAAGACTGCACGGCGCATGGCGCCAATTCGCCTAAACGTTGCATCAAGGCCTCGTTGAGTGCGCCACCCCCGCACACGATCAGCTGCTCTGGGTTGGCCATGTGGCTGCACAAGGCTTCGATGCAGGTGCGCGCAGTCAACTCCAACAAAGTGGCTTGAACATCGGCGGCGGGCATGGGGCCCGAAGCCTTCAGGTGCGGGGTCAACCAGCCCATGTGAAACAAATCACGTCCTGTGCTTTTGGGGGCTGAGCGCTGAAAGTAGGGCTCGTTCAGCATGCTGCTCAGCAGCCCGGCGTGACAATGGCCGCTGCGCGCCCAAGCCCCTTGGGCGTCATAAGCTTGGCCCAAGTGGTGTTGGGCCCAGGCGTCCATCAACATGTTGCCAGGGCCGCAATCAAAACCCAACAAGGGCCGATCGGGCGCCATCAAACTCAGGTTGCTGATGCCGCCGATGTTCAAGGCCGCCACCGCTCGCAAGGGATCACCCCAAATGGCTTGGTGAAAGGCCGGCACCAAAGGCGCCCCCTGGCCGCCGGCGGCGATGTCACGGCTGCGAAAGTCGGCCACAACGCTGATGCCCGTCAGCTCGGCCAACAGCGCGGGTTGGTTCAGCTGCACGGTGTAACCCACCCCTGCGCCATTCAAAATGGGCTGATGGCGCACGGTTTGACCGTGGGCCCCGATGGCGGCCACGGCGTGGGCCGACAGGCCTTGTGCCTGCATCACATCACCCACCACGTCGGCGTAAATGCGGGCCAGGACCAAGCTCAGTCGTTGGGCGCGGTGCAATTCATCGGGTCCACTGTGATGCAAGCCCAGCAAATCTTGTCGCAAGGCTGGGGGGTAGGGTCGGTGGGCATGAGACAACCAGCGGGGGGGCGACGTTGAAAAATCAGCCAACACCGCATCCACCCCATCCAGCGAGGTGCCAGACATCAGGCCGATGAACAGCCGGGTCATACAGGGATTATTGGACCGCCAGCGATTGCACCGAGGCGGCTGCCGCCAAGTCAATGCGGGCCTGCTGAACCTGTTGCGCAAAGGCGGCACGTGCAGCAGCAGACACCGGATGTGATTCGCTTTGACGCGCCAAGGTCAGCGGGTCACGGTGTACACCCTGGACCCTGAACTCAAAGTGCAAATGCGGGCCTGTGGCTGAGCCCGTCATGCCCACCAAGCCTAGACTTTGACCTTGCGAGACGCTTTGGCCATTGCGCACCATCACCTTGCTCAAGTGAGCATACAGCGTGCTTTGACCATTGCGATGCCTCACCACCACGGTGTTGCCATAGCCACCTTGCCAGCCAGATGCTTCGACCACGCCATCACCCACACTGCGCACCGCCGTGCCTGTCGGGGCTGCATAATCCACGCCCGTGTGGGCCTTCCAGGTTTGATGAATGGGATGAAAACGCATGCCCATGACCGAAGTGATGCGCGAAAACACCAGGGGCGAAGTCAGGTAGGCACGGCGCAAACTCTCGCCACTGAGGCTGTAGTACTCGCCTTTGGCGGCACCAGGCTCTTTGAACCAAATGGCCGTATAGGTTTTGTTGTTGTTCACAAACTCAGCTGACAACACGCGCCCCGTGCGCATGGGTTCGCCATCGGCTTGCATGGTTTCATAGACCACAGAAAACCGATCGCCTTTTCGCAGGTTGCGGTGAAAATCGATGTCGCCAGCAAACACATCGGCCAACTGATTGGCCACTGCATCAGGAATGCGCGCTTGATCGGTGGCGGCAAACAAAGAAGACTCGATCAACGCCCCAGCCAATTGCGTGCTGGCCGTCAATTGACCGGTTTGCTGCTCCAGACTCCAGCCTTGCGGGCTGCGCTGAATCACCAAACGCTGAAACTGATCGGTCTGCTCATGGGTCACCCAGCGCACGGTCAACTTTTGCAACTGGTTTTGGCCATCGCTTTGGACATGCACCAAACGACCAGCTTTGCCCAACAATTGGCTTCGGGCTGCAGGAGTCTTGCGGATGAATTCGGCGGCGGAAGTGTCTTGCACGCCCAAGCGTTGCAGCAGCGAATCGGCGGTGTCGTTGCTGCGAGTCAATTCGCTGCGATACAAAATCAAATCAGCCCAACCACTTTCAGTCTGGGGCAATGTCAGGCTCAGCGGTTGCATCCACTGTTGCACGGGCATGCGGGCGGCATCGGGACCCAAGGTGGCCACGGCATAAGAGGCCGTGCCGCCCACCAGCAACAACGCACCCACCGCAGCCAAAATGCGCTGCGGGTGACGACGTTGAAAATCAACCAGGCGTTGAGACCAGGAGGCAAACGTTTGCATCACATGGGCCAGCGGTTGGGACAAGTGGACTCCGAAAAAAAAGAGAACAACTGCGTGTCCGCACACAACCACGAACACGCTCGATAGAATCAGCGAAAAACTGGGTGAAAGTATACCAAGCGATGGCTGCCCTGCAACACAGAAAATAGTTCAAATGAATCAACAAGTTAAGACGCAATATCCGGTCACCGATCGGGTCCGTCATGCCCTTGCGGTCAGCCTGCGCGGCTGCGAAGAACTGATCCCTCAGGATGAATGGCAACACAAACTGGCCCGATCAGAGGCCACGGGGGTGCCCTTGCGCATCAAATTGGGCCTGGACCCCACGGCCCCCGACATCCACATTGGGCACACCGTGGTGCTCAACAAAATGCGCCAATTGCAAGATTTGGGTCATCAAGTGATCTTTCTGATCGGCGACTTCACCAGCTTGATTGGCGACCCTTCTGGGCGCAACAACACCCGACCTGCGCTGACGCCTGAGCAAATCAAGGCCAATGCCGACACCTATTACCGCCAAGCCAGCTTGGTGTTGGACCCCGAGCGCACCGAGATCCGCTACAACTCAGAGTGGAGCATGCCCTTGGGTGCCATGGGCATGATCCAGTTGGCCGCCAAGTACACGGTGGCCCGCATGATGGAGCGCAACGACTTTCACCAGCGCTTCACCGCCGGCACGCCCATTTCGGTGCACGAGTTTTTGTATCCCCTGATGCAAGGCTATGACTCGGTGGCCCTCAAGTCCGATCTCGAGTTGGGGGGCACCGATCAGAAATTCAACTTGCTGATGGGGCGTCATTTGCAACTGGAATATGGACAAGAGCCACAATGCATTTTGACCATGCCCTTGCTCGAGGGCTTGGACGGCGTGGACAAGATGTCCAAAAGCAAAAACAACTACATCGGCATCACCGAAGATGCCAACACCATGTTTGCCAAGGTGTTGTCCATCAGCGATGAGTTGATGTGGCGCTGGTACACCTTGCTGTCTTTCAAGTCATTGCAGGAGATTGATGCCTTGCGCCTTGAGGTGCAAAACGGGCGCAACCCCAAAGACATCAAGGTGATGCTGGCGCGCGAAATCACCACCCGTTTTCACCATGCGGCAGCGGCCGATGCCGCCGAAGAAAACTTTGCCTTGCGCAGCCGGGGCGGCATCCCTGACGAAATTCCCGAGCAATCGATCACGGGTGCGCCAATGGGCATCGCCGCTTTGCTCAAAACCACCGGCATGGCCCCTTCAACCAGTGAAGCCTATCGCTTGATCGACGGCGCAGGGGTGCGCCTGGATGGTGCCGTGGTCAGCGACAAGGGTTTGAAATTGGACGCTGGCAGCGTGGTGTTGCAAGTCGGCAAAAGAAAATTCCTTCGCATTCATCTGACCTGAGGACATCATGAGCTCGTGGATCAAGAGATGGACCCCCAGCCGCCTCATGCAGGCATCGGTGGCGGTGGCCTTGCTGACCATCTCTCTCAAAACGGGTGCATGGTGGATCTCAGGCTCCGTGGGTTTGTTGTCTGATGCCCTGGAATCGGTGGTCAATTTGGCAGGCGCCGTGTTTGGCTTGGCGATGGTCACGGTGGCCTCGCAACCCGCTGACGATGCCCACCCCTATGGTCACCACAAAGCCGAGTACTTTTCTTCGGGCTTTGAAGGCATTTTGATCGTGGGCGCGGCGCTGGGCATCATCTGGGCCGCAGCGCACCGGTTTTTCAACCCCCAACCTCTTGAGCAAATCGGCATGGGGTTGGCGTTGTCGGTGATCAGCTCAGGCTTCAATGGCTTGCTGGCGTGGGTCATGCTCAAGGCCGCTGCCGAGCACCGGTCCATGGCTTTACAAGGCGATGCCCGCCACCTGATCACCGATGTCTACACCTCGGCGGGCGTGGTGGGCGGTTTGTTGGCGGTGCATTTCACAGGCTGGCTTTGGCTGGATCCGCTGGTGGCCATCGGGGTGGCCCTGAACATCTTGCGCGAAGGCTGGCACTTGCTGTGGGCTTCTTCGCAGGCGCTGATGGACGAGGCCGTTGAGCCTGAAGTGCAAGCCCAAATCAATGAAGTGCTGCAAAGTTTTGCCCACGCCCGAGGCAGCTCGACCATCATTCGCTTTGACCACATCAGCACGCGCAAGGCGGGCAAGCGCTGTTTTGTGGACGTTCACATGCACATGCCGGCCTCTTGGACGCTGGGGCGAGCTGCAGCTTTGCGCACCAACGTCGAGATGGCATTGATGACCGCTGTGCCAGGCCTGCGCGCCACCATCCAGCTCTTGCCCAGCGACGTGGAAGCCCACTTTGGCGACCCCCATTAATTGGGGTCAGACCCCAATTAATTGTTGTTTGAAGGCAACGTCTTAGCGGTAAGGGTTGGGGATGCCCAAGCCGGCCAGGATTTGGATTTCAAAGGCCTCCATGGCGTGAGCGTCTTTCAAGCTGGTTTCGTGGTCCCAGCCTTGCGCATGCAAGGCGCCGTGCACCAGCAAGTGGGCGTAGTGCTGGGCCAGTGTTTTGCCTTGCTCCTTGGCCTCTTGGGCGACCACTGGGGCGCACAGCACCAAATCTGCCATCACAACAGGTTGGGCGGCGTAATCAAAGGTCAGCACGTTGGTGGCGTAATCTCGCTGTCTGAATTCCAGGTTGAGTGCGCGTCCTTCGGCCGCATCGACGATTCGCACGGTCAACTCGGCATCGCGTTGCAGGGCATGCCGCAAGCAGCGGGCGACCCAGTGGCGAGACAAAGCTTGTCGGTGCCTGGCCACATGACTTTGCAGCGCAAATTGCAGTGACAGTTGCAGCTTTGGCATGGCCATGGTTCAGCCCTTGTGATTGCGGGTGGCTTGGGCGTCGTAGGCGTCGACGATGCGCGCCACCAAGGGGTGACGCACCACGTCGGCGCTGGTGAAGCGGGTCATGGCGATGCCGCTGACGCGCTTCAAGACGCGCTCAGCATCGAGCAGGCCACTGAGTTGCCCCTTGGGCAAGTCAATTTGGCTCACGTCTCCGGTGATCACCGCTTTGGCACCAAAACCAATGCGCGTCAAGAACATCTTCATCTGTTCAGGGGTGGTGTTTTGCGCCTCGTCCAAAATGACAAACGAGTGGTTCAGGGTGCGCCCGCGCATGAACGCCAGCGGGGCAATTTCAAGGGCATTGCGTTCAAACGCCTTTTGCACGCGCTCGTATCCCATCAGGTCGTACAAAGCATCGTACAAAGGACGCAAGTAGGGGTCGACTTTTTGGGCCAGATCGCCTGGCAAAAAACCCAGACGCTCACCGGCTTCGACCGCCGGTCGGGTCAGCACAATGCGTTGCACGGCACTGCGCTCGAGCGCATCGACCGCGCAAGCCACGGCCAAATAGGTTTTTCCGGTGCCCGCCGGTCCAATGCCAAAGGTGATGTCATGGTTGGCGATGTGCTCCAGGTACACGCTTTGTCCAGGTGTGCGAGCGCGCAGGTCGTTGCGTCGGGTTTGCAGCACCATGGCGCCGTCCTCTGAGGGGGTCAATTCCATGTCGCCGCTGAGCATCAACTGAAGTTGTTCGGCCGAAATGGGTCGCGCGGCCATCTCGTACAGGGCTTGCAGCACTTCCAAGGCCTGCTGGGCTTGGGCTTTGGGACCATCGATGCGAAAGTGCTCGTGGCGGTGGCTGATTTTGACCCGCAATGACATTTCCATGTGGCGCAGGTGCGCATCCATGGGCCCGCACAGGTGCGACAAACGGGTGTTGTGGGCGGGGGTGAAGCTGTGTTTGAGAATCAAGCTGATAATCCAGTCAAAGGTGTTGCAATGATAGGTAAATTAACGGGTGTCTTGCTGGAGAAGAATCCGCCCCAGATTGTGATCGATTGTCATGGGGTGGGCTATGAGGTCGATGTGCCCATGAGCACATTTTTCAACCTGCCCGCCGTGGGGGCACAGGTGTCGTTGCTGACGCACTTTGTGGTGCGTGAGGACGCACAAGTGTTGTTTGGCTTTGGCAGCGCCCCTGAGCGTGCCGCTTTTCGGCAGTTGATCCGCATCTCGGGGGTGGGCCCACGCACCGCCATGGGTGTGCTCAGCGGCCTCAGCGTCGAGGAATTGTCGGCCGCCATCACCCAACAAGATGCCTCGCGCTTGGTCAAAGTGCCGGGCATTGGTAAAAAAACAGCCGAGCGCTTGTTGTTGGAGCTCAAGGGCAAGATGGGGGCTGATTTGGGTGGCCCGCAAAGCCCTGGCACGGCACCGGCCCATGGTGATGTCACCCAGGCCTTGTTGGCTTTGGGTTACAGCGAAAAAGAAGCCAGTGCGGCGCTCAAAGGTTTGCCCCCCGAGCTGGGTGTGAGCGAGGGCATCAAATGGGCTTTGCGCCAATTGGCCAATTGAAGGGCCTGACCCTAGAATCACTGCGCAATGACCATTCAGAACGACGATTTTGCGCCCGCTGCTCGAGTGGTGGCGGCGACCCCCAATTCGATGCAGGAAGAGGCGTTGGAGCGCGCGCTGCGCCCTAAGCTGTTGGACGAGTATGTGGGTCAAGACAAAGTGCGCGAGCAACTGGAGATCTTCATGGGGGCGGCCCGCCAGCGCGGTGAAGCCATGGACCATGTGCTGCTGTTTGGTCCGCCAGGTTTAGGCAAAACCACACTCAGTCACATCATCGCCCACGAGCTGGGGGTCAACTTGCGTCAGACCAGTGGACCGGTTTTAGAAAAACCCAAAGACTTGGCCGCTTTGCTGACTGGATTGGAAAAAAACGATGTGCTGTTCATCGATGAAATCCACCGTCTCTCGCCCGTGGTCGAAGAGATTTTGTACCCAGCGCTGGAAGATTATCAAATCGACATCATGATCGGCGAGGGGCCGGCTGCGCGCAGCATCAAACTGGATTTGCAGCCCTTTACTTTGGTCGGGGCCACCACCCGGGCTGGCATGCTGACCAACCCATTGCGTGACCGATTTGGCATTGTGTCGCGTCTTGAGTTTTATGCGCCTGATCAATTGCGCCGCATCGTGGTGCGCAGTGCGGGTTTGTTGCAAGTGCCCATCGACGAAGACGGTGCCTTGGAGATTGCGCGCCGCTCCAGGGGCACGCCGCGCATTGCCAACCGTTTGCTAAGACGGGTGCGGGACTACGCCCAAGTCAAGGCCGATGGCCACATCAACCAAACCTTGGCCCAGTCGGCTTTGAAGATGCTGGACGTGGACCCGCAGGGTTTTGACCTGATGGATCGCAAATTGCTCGAGGCGGTGGTGCACCGCTTTGACGGCGGGCCGGTGGGCCTGGACAACATCGCCGCCAGCATTGGCGAAGAGCGCGAC
>CAWUNN010000052.1:0-8937 GCA_963923185.1 uncultured Limnohabitans sp.
GCCGCCTTTGAGGATCAGAGACGGCTTGATGCCAAAAAACGCCGGCCGCCAAATCACCAAGTCGGCCCATTTGCCCACTTCGATGCTGCCCACTTCATGGCTGATGCCATGCGCAATGGCGGGGTTGATGGTGTACTTGGCGATGTAGCGTTTGACCCGTGCATTGTCATGGCGATCGGTGTCGCCTGGCAGCAGGCCGCGCTGCGCTTTCATTTTGTGGGCCGTTTGCCAGGTGCGAATGATCACCTCGCCCACTCGCCCCATGGCCTGGCTGTCGCTGCTCATCATGCTGATGGCCCCCAGGTCGTGCAAGATGTCTTCGGCGGCAATGGTTTCTTTTCGGATGCGGCTCTCGGCAAACGCCAAATCTTCGGCAATGGCGGGGTCCAGGTGATGGCAGACCATCAACATGTCCACATGCTCGTCCAGGGTGTTGACCGTGTAGGGGCGTGTGGGGTTGGTCGATGAGGGCAACACGTAGGATTCGCCCACCACTTTCAAGATGTCTGGTGCATGGCCACCGCCCGCCCCTTCGGTGTGAAAGGTGTGGATGGTGCGGCCCTTAAAAGCCGCCATGGTGTCTTCGACAAAGCCCGACTCGTTCAAAGTGTCGGTGTGGATGGCCACCTGGGTGTCGGTTTCTTCGGCCACCGACAAACAGTTGTCGATGGCAGCGGGCGTGGTGCCCCAGTCTTCGTGCAATTTCAAGCCGATCGCGCCGGCATGGATTTGCTCGCGCAGCGCATCGGGCAAAGACGCATTGCCCTTGCCCATGAAGCCCAAATTCATGGGGAACGCATCGGCGGCTTGCATCATGCGCTCGAGGTTCCAAGGACCCGGGGTGCAGGTGGTGGCAAAAGTGCCTGTGGCCGGTCCAGTGCCGCCCCCCAACATGCTGGTGATGCCACTGGAGAGGGCTTCGTCGATTTGTTGCGGGGCGATGAAATGGATGTGGGTGTCGATGCCGCCTGCGGTGACGATCAATCCCTCGCAACTGATGATTTCGGTGCCGGGCCCAATCACAATGTCCACACCCGGTTGGGTGTCGGGGTTGCCGGCCTTGCCGATGGCCATGATGCGGTTGTCTTTCAAGCCAATGTCGGCTTTGATGATGCCGGCATGGTCGATGATGAGCGCATTGGTCAATACCGTGTCGGCAGCCCCTTGGGCGCGGGTGCGCTGCGATTGCGCCATGCCGTCGCGAATGGTTTTGCCGCCCCCAAATTTGACCTCTTCGCCATACCCCCCCGCGCGCAGGGTCAGGTCTTGCTCGACCTCGATCACCAAGTTGGTGTCGGCCAATCTGACCCGGTCACCGACCGTGGGTCCAAACATCTCGGCATACGCTTGGCGTGAAATTTGGCTCATAAGGCTCCTTGGACGCGAGCTTGAAAACCGTACACCCGGCGATCGCCTGCATAGTCGACCAACTCGACTGTGCGTTGTTGTCCTGGCTCGAAACGAACGGCAGTGCCTGATGCGATGTTCAAACGCATGCCGCGCGCAGCAGCGCGGTCAAACTCGAGCGCACCATTGGTCTCAGCAAAGTGATAGTGCGACCCTACCTGAATGGGGCGATCGCCCCGGTTGCGCACCACCATTTGAATGGTGCGACGCCCAGGGTTCAAGCTGTGGTGCCCTGGTTCAATCAACATTTCGCCAGCCCTCATGAGCATCTCCGGTGGGGCTCAGCGGTCGCGACCGCTGAACCAAATCATGGCGACGATGACACCCAAGGCCACCCCAAAACCCAGCACATCACTGGCATGCCAATGCGAGGCACCTGGCATGCCATGGCCCTCATGGGCCCAAGAAGATGCGGCGCTGTAAATCGCAGCCGATGCAAGCCAATGTTTCATGGGTGTCCTTCACATCAAGAGATGGGTTGATGAACGGTGACCAATTTGGTCCCGTCAGGGAAAGTGGCTTCCACTTGAATGTCATGAATCATGTCGGCGATGCCGTCCATGACATCGTCACGCGTCAACAGCGTGCGACCTTCACTCATGAGTTGGGCCACTGATTTGCCATCGCGTGCGCCCTCCATCACGGCAGCCGTGATCAAGGCCACCGCTTCGGGGTGGTTCAGCTTCAAACCACGGGCCTTGCGCCGCTCGGCCAACAAAGCGGCAGTGAAGATCAGCAGTTTGTCTTTTTCTCGGGGAGTCAAATCCATGGTGTGTGTCGCCGCAAGGTTTGTGCCTGATTCATTTTAAAGACAGTGTCACCGGTTGTTTGCATTTGTTTTGAATTGGTGCCCTTATCCGAGCGATCTGCAAGGAGATGCCCAATATTGGTTCATGAAGGCTTGAGATTGCTCTGTTTTGGTGCATGACGGGACTGACGGTGATGCACCGGGTTGGCACAAGGCTTGCGGGTAAAGGTGCATGAAATTGGAACTCAAACGAATTTTTGGGGCCATGTGTTTGGTGTGGTGCAGCACGCCCTTGTGGGCTTGGACCTCGCAACAGGCGCACGACATGGCCGTGGGTGAGAGCGATGACCGCATCGCGGCTTTGGGTGCGGCCCTCACAGAGCCCGATGACCGTCTGTTGGGCTACTTGAATGCATTGTCCAACGATGCGGTCAAGGTCAAAGGTGCAGCGGTGTTTGTCGTCAACGGCAACCAAGTCATTGACCCGGTCACGGGGCAAAACCTTGAGTTGCCCTCTGACGCAGAAGACGCCATGTTGAACAACCGTTTGCGCGGTGAAATCGACTCGGCCATTGCCGCTTTGAAATTGTTCGCGTCCGACGCGAGTGTGCGCCGCGCTGCCATTTTGTCCTTGGTCAAAGAGCCCGAGGCCGCCAAACGCCCCTTGATCGAGCGCGCGCTGCAAAAAGAAACCTCAGATGACCTCAAGCGTGAATTGGGATTTGCTTTGGCGGCCATCGATTTGACCTCAGAAGTGGCCGAGCAACGTCGCGCTGCCGCCCAACAATTGGGTAACCTCAGCAGCCCCGATGTGCAACGCCTCTTGAATGACCAATTGCTGAAAGAAACCGATGCGGCGGTGCGTGCCCAGCTGTCGGCCAGCTTGCAAAAGCTCAGCAGCTCGCTGGCCTGGGGTGAGCGTCTGGGGGTGCTGTTCACTGGCATGAGCTTGGGCTCTATTTTGTTGTTGGTGGCGTTGGGGCTGGCCATCACCTATGGCTTGATGGGCGTCATCAACATGGCCCATGGCGAGTTGATGATGATCGGCGCCTATGCCACCTTTGTGGTGCAAAACCTCTTCAAAGCCCATTGGCCACAGTGGTTCGATGCCTACTTGGTGCTGGCTGTTCCCAGCTCATTTTTGGCGGCGGCCTTGGTGGGCGCCTTGCTCGAGCGCCTGATCTTGCGCCATTTGTATGGCAGACCCTTAGAGACCTTGCTGGCCACTTGGGGCATCAGTTTGGTCTTGATGCAAGCCGTGCGCTCGATCTTTGGAGCGCAAAACGTGGCCGTTGAAAACCCCTCTTGGATGAGCGGTGGCATCAGCGTCTTGTCGAATCTGACCTTGCCCTGGAACCGCATGTTGATTTTGGTCTTTGCCTTGTTGGTCTTATTGGGCATGACCGCCATGATCAATCGCACCCGGCTGGGCTTGTTTGTGCGCGGCGTGACCCAAAACCGGGCCATGGCTTCTTGCATGGGCGTGAACACGGCGCGCACCGACACCTATGCCTTTGCTTTGGGTTCTGGCATCGCTGGTTTGGCCGGTTGTGCGCTGAGTCAAATCGGCAACGTCGGACCGGACCTGGGGCAGAGCTACATCGTCGACTCGTTCATGGTGGTGGTGTTGGGCGGTGTGGGTCAGCTGGCGGGCACGGTGTATGCCGCTTTGGGGCTGGGCATCATCAACAAAGTGTTAGAGGGTTGGACCGGTGCGGTGTTGGCCAAGATTGCGGTGTTGATTTTGATTGTGGTGTTCATTCAGAAACGTCCGCAAGGTTTGTTTGCCCTCAAGGGCAGAAGCGCGGAGGCCTGAGATGTCCATTCAACACCCGGTTTACCCTTTGTTTTCTCGCGCGGGCTGGTGGAGCTTTGTGGTTGCCTTGTTGGCGGTGGCGGTGTTGGCCCCCGTGATGAACCTGATGCTGCCTGCAGGCCATGTGCTGCACCTCAGTGACTATGCGGTGGCCTTGATCGGCAAGATCATGTGTTACGCCATTTGCGCCTTGGCCATGGACCTGATTTGGGGCTTCACAGGCATTTTGTCTTTGGGCCACGGTTTGTTTTTTGCCTTGGGCGGTTACGCCATGGGCATGTACCTGATGCGCCAAATCGGTCGCGATGGCAATTACAAATCAGATTTGCCTGACTTCATGGTGTTCTTGGATTGGAAAGAACTGCCCTGGCACTGGGCCCTGAGCGACAGCTTTGTGGCGACTGTGTTGTTGGTGGTGTTGGTGCCGGCGGTGGTCGCGGGTGTGTTTGGCTATTTTGCATTTCGCTCACGCATCAAGGGCGTGTATTTTTCAATCATCACCCAAGCCCTGACCTTTGCCGCCATGTTGCTGTTCTTTCGCAACGAAACCGGCTTTGGCGGCAACAACGGTTTCACGGACTTCAAGCGCATTTTGGGACATCCCATCGCCACCGCGCAGACCCGCATGGTTTTGTTTGTGCTGACCGGTTTGACTTTGCTGGGGGCGTTGCTGTTGGCGCGCTGGTTGATCACGCGCAAGTATGGCCGAGTGTTGCAAGCCATTCGCGATGCCGAGAGTCGGGTCATGTTCAGCGGCTACTCGCCACTGCCCTACAAACTGAGCATCTGGGTCATCTCGGCGGTGTTGTGTGGCATCGCTGGCGCCTTGTATGTGCCCCAAGTGGGCATCATCAACCCCGGCGAGATGAGCCCCGCGCAATCGATTGAGATGGCGATTTGGGCCGCTGTCGGTGGTCGAGCCACCCTGGTGGGGCCGGTGGTGGGCGCATTTTTGGTCAATGGAGCCAAAAGCTGGTTGACGGTCACAGCGCCTGAGTTTTGGCTGTACTTTTTGGGTGCTTTGTTCATTGCAGTGACTTTGTTTTTGCCGCAAGGCGTGGTGGGCTGGATCCAGCATCAGCTCAAGGGCAAGGGAGAGCGGTCATGACGCCCGATTTGATGGAAGAGGGCGCGCGTCGCCGCGAGCAGGCCGAACAGAAAAAAACCTCTGGACAAACCGAGTCGGGGGGGCGCAGCGCCAGTTATGGGCGCGTTCGCCAAGACAACGAAGTCGATCTGACCCATGGTCGCATCTTGTACTTGGAGGACGTCAGCGTCAGCTTTGATGGCTTCAAGGCCATCAACAATTTGTCACTGGACATCGCGCCCGGTGAGTTGCGCTGCATCATCGGGCCCAATGGCGCTGGCAAGACCACCATGATGGACATCATCACGGGCAAAACCCGTCCTGATGCCGGCAAGGTGTTTTTTGGCAGCACCATCGATCTGTTGCGCCACAAAGAGGCCGAGATCGCCCAACTGGGCATTGGCCGCAAATTTCAAAAGCCCACAGTCTTTGAGCACCTGAGCGTGTTTGAAAACCTGGAACTGGCGTTGAAGACCCACAAAGGTGTGCGCTCTTCGGTCTGGTTCAAGCTGGACTCTGAGCAATCGGACCGGCTGGCCCAGGTGATGGCCACCATCCATTTGCAAGACCAGGCCATGCGCATGGCCGGTTTGCTCAGCCATGGACAAAAGCAGTGGTTAGAGATTGGCATGTTGCTGATGCAAGACCCCAAGTTGTTGCTGCTCGATGAGCCCGTGGCCGGCATGACCGATCACGAAACCGAGCGCACCGCCGAATTGTTCTTGAGCCTCAAAGGCCATCACTCATTGATGGTGGTCGAGCATGACATGGCCTTTGTGAAACAGATCTCCGAGATCGTCACCGTGCTGTGTGACGGTTCGGTGCTGGCCCAAGGCAGCTTGGAGCAAGTGCAAGCCGATGAGCGTGTGATTGAAGTTTATTTGGGACGCTGACCATGCTGATCGTCAAAGACATCCAACAGTACTACGGGGGCTCGCACATTTTGCGCGGCGTCAGTTTGAAAGTCGAACGCGGCCAAGTCGCGGTTTTGCTCGGCCGCAACGGCGTGGGCAAGACCACGCTGCTCAAATGCCTGATGGGCTTGGTGCCGGTGCGCCAAGGTCAAATCATCTTCAACGACCAAGAGCAACAAAAGCGTGCCCCTTTTCAGCGGGCGGCTGCCGGCATGGGCTATGTGCCTCAGGGGCGCGAAATTTTTGCCCGACTCAGTGTCGAAGACAACCTGCGCATGGGCATGGCCAGTCGGCCAGCCCGCGAGCCCATCCCAGACGCTTTGTTTGAGCTGTTTCCGGTCTTGCATCAAATGCGGCACCGCCGAGGCGGTGATTTATCGGGGGGGCAGCAACAGCAATTGGCCATCGCGCGGGCCTTGGCTTCGCAACCCGATCTGCTGATTTTGGATGAGCCCACCGAGGGCATTCAGCCCAACATCATCAAAGACATTGGGCGCGTCATCGCGCGCTTGGCTCGCACCGGTTTGTGGGGCAAGCCCATGGGCATCTTGTTGTGCGAACAGTACTTTGATTTCGCACGCGAGTTGGCCGATACCTACATGGTGATGGAGCGCGGCGAAGTCATCGCCCGTGGCCAAGGTGCTGACATGGAGCGCGACGGCGTGCGCCAATTGGTTTCGATCTGAGTCAGACCTGCCACATCCGAGAGGGGTGGGGCGTCAAGCCCCAAAAGGCCCGACGCCAGCAGGCCCAAATGGCTTGCAGGCACTGCCTGGCCGGTTCGGTTTGCTGCGCCAACACCCGCGCCACCACCACCTGAGGGTGTGGCTGCGTGACCCCCAGCCAGGTGTCAGGGTCGGTGGCGGTCACCGCACGCGCCAGCTCCAGGGCTTGCTCGGCACGTGCGCTGTCGATGGCTGAGCCACTGGCCATGACCAAGGTGCCCATGCACCGATGGCCGGCCAGTCCCAAAGCACCATGGAGCAAACGATCGTCGCTGGCATCGATCAGGCCGCGGTCCAACCAAGCGCCGCGCACTTCCACATGTTGACGGTATTGGCCTGTGACAAATGGCAAATCAGAAGCGGGCAAACCCAACGCCAACACGTCCCATACCATGCATTCGGCACTGGGGGCCAAGTCCAACACCATCTGGTTGTGGGCCAAACAACCGCTGTAAGCGATGGTCTCCAGTGGCAACCATTCAAGCCGGGCATGGTCTTGCAGCTGCACATGAACCCGTTGGGTGGCTGCACCCGCGGCACTGCGATAAAAGCGCGTGGCCCCAGGTGTGGTGATCAAAGCGTGGGCATGGGGTTGCACTTGCACATCGATGTGCAGCAGATCGCCGCCGGCCAAGCCGCCAGGTGGGTGCACCAGCACATGGTGACAAATGGCAGGCCCCTCAGGGTACAAGGCTTGCAGCACCCGCAAAGGGCCTTCGTGCTCGTGGTGGGTCAGTGTGCGCCCCTCTTGATGGCGCAACTCCAGGGTCAGCCTGGCTTTCCAGCCGGGTGCTGTGGGGGTGCTGGTGACGTTCATGTCAGACCACCAGGGTCAGCCTTCGTATCTTTTGCCATGCTCAAGCAACTCGGGCGTGCCAATCACAGCATTGAGCGCATCAAAGTCCAGCATGCGATCGCGCCAAGGCGCGGTGGTCTGGTGCTCGCGCAAGCTGCCGTAATAGGCTTGCAACACATGCCCCACGGCGCGCGCGGTGCCCCCCGGGAAAATCACAATGCGAAAACCCAGATCGCCCAGTTCTGCCGCGCTTTGGATGGGTGTTTTGCCGCCTTCGACCATGTTGGCCAACAAGGGGATGCGATGGGCCAGTCGGCTGCAGGCCGTCTGCATTTGCTCAGGGGTGCGCAAGGCTTCGACAAACAGCGCGTCCACGCCACAGGCCAAGTAACGCTCGGCGCGCTCAAGGGCAGCGTCCAGTCCTTCGACGGCCACGGCATCGGTGCGGGCCATGATCAAGGTGTGTGACGATTGACGCGCATCCAAGGCGGCGCGCAGCTTGCCCTCCATTTCGGTGACGGGGATCACCCCTTTGCCGTCCAAATGCCCACAGCGTTTGGGAAACGTCTGGTCCTCCAATTGAATCATGGCTGCACCGGCACGCTCGAATTCGCGCACCGTTCGTTGGGTATTCAATGCATTGCCAAAGCCGGTGTCGGCATCGACGATCACGGGCGTGGACACCCGCTCGGTGATGCGCCCCAGCACCTGCGCCACCTCGGTGGCGGTGGTCAAGCCAATGTCTGATCGGCCCAGGGCGGTGTAGGCGATCGACGCCCCTGACAAATACAAAGCTTCAAAACCACTTTGTTCGGCCACCAGCGCGGTCAATGCGTCGTACACGCCGGGCGCCAGCACGGGCTCGCGGCCACGCAATCTGTGTGCAAAATCAGGATGACTCATGAAGACCTGCCTTGTTGAATCTGCTGCGCCGCAGACAAGGCCATGATGCGCCCCCCCGCGACCGCACTGAGCAAACCGTTGCCCGACAAATACCCCCAGACCGAAGTGCCCGAGACGCCACGGGCGGCACCGCCTGCGGCATACACATTGGGCATGGGCGCTCCATTGGGGCGCAGCACCCGAGCCTGAGCATCTGTTCGCAATCCGCCTTGGGTGTGAAACAAAGCCCCAGTGACCCGCATTGCATGCAAAGGCCACTGCAATGGGCGTTGAAAAACGCGCCCGGTGGCCGCGTCGCTGCCCGGTTGCACCGACTGCAAGGTTTGGTGCAAGGTGGCGGCGTCACAGCCGATCCACTGGGCCAATGCGTCGGCGTGTTCGAAGCTGCGCACCGCCCCCAGCTTTTGCAGTTCGACAAAATCTGGAAACCCTTGAGCCAAGGCCAGGATGGGGTCATCGAACACGCACCAAGCCAGGCCCTCGGGTTGGGCCAAAACCTCGACCGCGGCTTCAGAGTAGCCCAGGGTCTCGTTGTGAAAGC
>CAWUNN010000053.1:0-8707 GCA_963923185.1 uncultured Limnohabitans sp.
CGCTTGAACTCGGTGTTGGCCACTGCGAAGTCGGTGCCGTAGGTGGTGATGACGGTGTTGTAAATGGTTCGATTCAGCCCCTTGGAGGGGCGCTGCGAGCGAAACTTTTGGATGGCTTCATAGCCATATAAATTCTCAGTGGCACCGTATCGCAATGTGGTGGGGGCATTGAAGAACAATTCATCCAACACCGCCACATCGTTGGAGACCAGCGCTTGCTCGTAGCGCAGAAATGCGTCGGTGACTTCACTCACGATCTCGGGGCGGTTGATCAAATGGGGGTACAGCATGGTGGTGCCTTTGGGGTTCTTTGAGACCCATCCATCCTAAATCAAGGATCCAGACCATGGAGTCAGAATTTCAGCCATTCCCAATCTTTGGGCGACCAAGTGCTTGATCTGGATGTTTTGGCACCAAATGAGTGCAAAATTACTTATCAAACCTGTCATGAAAATTGCTATTCACATGCCATTGCACCCAAACCAAGCATAGAGGAAACCTTGATCTCCCCATCCCCACTCGGTCCTGTGCAGCACCCCATGTGCAGCACCTGCCAGTCTGTGTTGCCCTCAGAGACATCGCCCACTGGGTATCGGTGTGGGTTGGCCTATTTTCGGGCCAGTCCTTTGATGCGCAAATTCCAATTGATGCAACATTTCCCAACCGTCAAATTGAACAATGCTTGCGAGTCGTGGCAACAGCAGTCCCCAGACAGCGAGACCAAAGCGTTCAACAGCCGATACCTTCCAACTTGATCAGTCATGCAAACGCCGCTCAGAACAACCCTTGCACCTTGCCATTGACCAGGTCAATGCGCTGTGAAGATGGCACCTTGGGCAGGCCTGGCATGGTCATGATGTCGCCACAAATCATGACGATGAACTCGGCCCCGGCGGCCAGACGGACTTCGCGCACGTTGATGGTGTGGTGCTCAGGGGCGCCGCGCAGCTTGGGGTCGACCGAGAACGAGTATTGGGTCTTGGCCACACACACGGGGTAGTGGCCGTAACCAGAATCTTGCAACAGGCGAATTTGCTCCATGACCTTGGCATCGGCCACCACCTCGCTGGCTCGGTACACCCGTTTGGCGATCTTGTTCACTTTGTCCCACAGCGAGTCGCTGTCCTCGTAGACAAACGAGAACCGACTGGGTTGGTCGCACAAATCCACCACCAAGCGCGCCAAGTCGGCCGCGCCTGCACCGCCCTCGCCCCAGTGATTGGCCAACACCACGGGCACGCCCAACTTGTTCATGCGGGCTTGGATGAACTCGATCTCAGCCGGTGTGTCGGTGGTGAAGCGATTGATCGAGACCACGCAAGGAATGCCATAGACCTGGCTCACGTTTTGCACATGGCGCTCGAGGTTGACGATGCCTTGCTCCAAGGTGGTCAGGTTTTCTTGGGTGATTTCTTTCAAGTCTTGACCGCCGTGGTACTTGATCGCGCGCACGGTGGCCACGATGACCGAGGCCGAGGGCCGCAAGCCACTTTTGCGACACTTGATGTCGACAAATTTCTCAGCCCCCAGATCGGCGCCAAAGCCCGCCTCGGTCACCACATAGTCGGCCAGTTTCAGGGCCGCTTGGGTGGCCATGACCGAATTGCAACCGTGGGCGATGTTGGCGAAAGGTCCGCCGTGAATGAAGGCCGGGTTGTTCTCTAGCGTTTGCACCAGGTTGGGCATGAGGGCGTCTTTGAGCAACACCGTCATGGCGCCTTGTGCATTGAGCTGTCTGGCCGTGACCGGTTGGCGATCTCGGGTATAGCCCACCACGATGTCGCCCAGTCGCTCCTTCAAGTCATCCAATGAAGTGGCCAAGCAGAAAATCGCCATCACCTCAGAGGCCACGACGATGTCAAAACCGTCTTGGCGCGGGTAGCCATTGCCCGGCCCACCAAGCGACACGGTGATGTCTCGCAGGGCGCGGTCGTTCATGTCCATGACCCGCTTCCAGGTGATGCGGCGCAAGTCGATGCCCAATTCGTTGCCGTGGTGAATGTGGTTGTCGATCAAAGCGGCCAGCAGGTTGTTGGCCAAACCGATGGCACTGAAGTCACCGGTGAAATGCAAATTGATGTCCTCCATCGGAACCACCTGGGCGTGGCCACCGCCAGCAGCCCCACCTTTGACGCCAAAGACCGGTCCGAGTGAGGGTTCGCGCAGGGCAATGATGGCCTTCTTGCCAATGAAATTGAGCGCATCGCCCAAGCCCACGGTGGTGGTGGTCTTGCCTTCACCGGGGGGGGTGGGACTGATGGCCGTGACCAAAATCAATTTGCCGTCAGGGCGGTTTTTCAGCGAATCGATGTAGTCCAGCGTCAGCTTGGCCTTGAAATGCCCATAAGGGTGCAGCGCCTCAGGGGGGATGCCCAGTTTGTCATGAGCGACCTGGATGATGGGTTGCATCTTGGCTTTTTGTGCAATTTCGATGTCGGTGGGCATTGAAGAGTCTCCTTAAAGCAGCTGGCGATCGTTCAAGATATGTTTTTATTTTGATCAATCTGCGTGAATGTAGCCTTGAAATTTCAACGAGCTAGGGGATCGGTGGATTGGTTGATGACAGTGGTGGGTGATCCTGTGGCCAGACAGACCCAAGCCGCAAGCCCTGGGCAACGGACACCCGATCGAGTCCCCTGAGTGACTCTATGTCAGCCATTTGGGCCCATTGAACGTCGGATCGATCCACCCCCTCAAGGATACCGATATTGACAAAGAAAACGGCTTGTTTGAGCATTCAACCATTCCCCCACAACGTTGATTCTTTGGTATCAACCCTTTTAGCTTGTCAAGGTCTACATGTGAGTTCCCCCACTTGGCTTGAAGTGGCCATCAATGGCCCATGGTCCAGAGCCCGCCAACCCCTCATCCCCATCACCGCAGATGAAATCGTCAACGATGCCTTGGCTTGTGCCGCTGAAGGCGCCTCGGTCATTCATTTCCATGCTTACGATCCCGTCACGGGCCGGCAACGCGATGATTATGAGATTTATGCACCCATCATTGAGCGCATCAGATCCAAAGCCGACGTGATCTGTTACGGCACCTTGCCATTTGCGGGCAGCATTGATGCCCCTCAACCCCTGAACGCGGCCCAACGCTACAGTGCGGTCGATCGACTGGTCAAAGCGGGCTTGATTGAATGGTCGGTGGTGGATCCTGGATCAACCAACATCAGCCATCATGATGACATTGTCAACGGCAAAGAGGGATTTGTTTACGCCAACCCCGAGTCCCACATTCGCCATGGTCTGAATTTGGCCCAAAGACACGGAATCACACCCTCGTACGCCATTTATGAGCCAGGTTTCATGCGCCTGGGTGCAGCCTTGCATCGCCAATATGCAGGGGCTTGCACACCCATTTACCGCTTGATGTTCTCAGACAGCATCGCTTTTGGATTTCCGCCAACCCCATGGGCGCTGCAAGCGTATTTGAAACTGATGGAGACCGAACATGCAAAAGCGCCATGGATGGTGGCAGGTTTGGGTGTCGATATCCAACCGCTGATTGAGTGCGCGGTGACACAAGGCGGGCATGTGCGGGTGGGCCTGGAAGATGCCCCCATGGGCTGCTCAAAAAGCAACTTGCAATTGTTGCGACAAGCCAGGACCTTGATCGAAGGTGCTGGCGCCCAGTTGGCCACCGTGAACCAGATTCGATCCAAATTGAAAAACTCATCTTAAACAAGGGGACAGCATGAAAAAACTTTGTAAGGCCGCATGGCTGGCCAGCTTGGCGCTGACTTGGGCCACAACGGGCATGGCCCAGACGGGTGCTGAATTCAGTGAGCGAACCATTCGTGTCAGCCATGTGGTTCCCAAAGATCATCCGTTTCAAGTGGGCATCGATAAATTTGCCGAGCTCTTGAGCCAAAAAACCAAAGGCCGCTTCAAAATGAGGGGCTACCCCGACGGGCAGTTGGGTGCCGAATTGCAATCCATCTCTGCCGCACAAGGTGGTGTCCTTGAGATGGCCTTGGTCAGTTCAGCCGCAGCGGCATCGGTGATCAAAGAGTTTGGTGTCTTTGATTTGCCTTTCTTATTCAATGACTTCAAAGAAGTGGATTTGCTGCTCGATGGGCCCGTGGGCAAACATTTGTTGGAACGCATTTCAGAGAAAAATTTGATTGGCCTGTGTTATTTCGAGAATGGCTTTCGCCACGTGACCAACAGCCGACGTCCGATCACCAAAGCCGAGGACCTCAAAGGCCTGAAAATCAGAACCATTCAAAACCCCGTGTTCATTGACATCTTCAACACCCTGGGGGCCAATGCGATTCCGATGCCATTCACCGAAGTGTTCAACGCACTGGAATCCAAAGCGATTGATGGCCAAGAAACGCCATACAGCAACATCTACGGCAATAAGTTTTTTGAAGTGACCAAGTACATCAGCAACACAGGCCATATTTATGGCGGGGCTGTGGTGTTGGTGAGCAAGAAATTTTGGGACACATTGAACATCGGCGAGCGCAAGTTGATGCAAGACTCATGCAACACCGCTCGAGATTTTGAACGTCAATTCAATCGCAGCGAAGATCCCAAGCTTTTGGATTTGATCAAGGCCAAGGGTGGCATTTACACCGAAATTTCCAGCGCCGAGCGTTCTCGCATGCGTGAGATGCTCAAACCCGTATACGACAAATATTCAGCCAACCTGGGCGAAGACATCGTCAAGCAAACCTTGACTGAATTGGCCAAATACAGAGCCACGCACAAATCAGGGCAATGAACCCCGATGAATCGCCTGATTGAAGCTTATTTTCGGGTGCTCAAAGCATCCATCGCCATTTGCCTGGTATGGATGGTGGTGCTGGTTTTGAGCAACGTGGTCTTGCGATATGCCTTCAACTCTGGCATCACTCTGAGCGAAGAGTTGTCTCGTTGGCTGTTCATTTATCTGATCTTTTTGGGGGCCATCGTGGCTTTGCGCGAAAAGGCCCATCTGGGCATGGACAGTTTGGTCAGCAAGCTCTCCCCAAAGGGGCAACGCATTTGCATGGGTTTGAGTTTGGTTTTGATGCTTTGGGCAACTGGATTGATGATCCAGGGCAGTTGGCAGCAAACGCTGATCAACTTAGAGACCCATGCACCAGCATCGGGTTTGCCGCTTGCCGTGTTTTATTTGACAGGACTGATCTATGGGGTGTCGGCCGCATGCATATTGGGATGGGAATTGTGGCGCTTGCTCAGCGGTCAAATGAAGGACACGGAACTGGTCATGGTTCGAGAGTCTGAAGAGTTGGATGCTGCCACTGTGGCCATGAGTGCCAGCGCCAAAATGTCGGAGCGCTCATGACCGTTCTGGTGTTTTTGTTGTCACTGCTGGGTGCCATGGCTTTGGGCATGCCCATCGCCTATGCATTGTTGGTCTCGGCCATCGCTTTGATGTTGCATCTGCAAATGTTTGATGCCCAAATCATTGCACAGAATCTGATCAATGGAGCCGACAGTTTTGCACTGATGGCGGTTCCTTTCTTCATGCTGGCCGGCGAAATCATGAACTCTGGTGGCCTGTCCAAGCGCATCGTCCATGTGGCATTGGGATTGGT
The DNA here is from genome assembly GCA_963923185.1 of uncultured Limnohabitans sp. Classification (GTDB taxonomy): domain Bacteria; phylum Pseudomonadota; class Gammaproteobacteria; order Burkholderiales; family Burkholderiaceae_C; genus Limnohabitans. The sequence goes on from CAWUNN010000053.1 coordinate 5,555, forward strand.
CGGTCATGTCAAAGGCGGCATGGGTTATGTGACGGTGGTGGCCGCTTGCGTCTTATCGGCTTTGTCTGGTTCTGCCTTGGCCGATGCAGCGGCACTGGCCACGTTGTTGGTCCCCATGATGGTCAAGGCCGGTCACCCGCGCAGCAGGGCGGCGGGCTTGGTGGCCGCATCCAGCATCATCGGCCCCATCATCCCTCCATCGATTGGCTTTGTCATCTTTGGTGTGGCAGCCAATTTGTCGGTGACCAAGTTGTTCATGGCCGGTATTTTTCCGGGTCTGTACCTGGGCTTGGGTTTGATGTTCACTTGGTGGTGGTTGGCTCGACGTGAAATCATCGCCACCCCACCCCGAATGCAGCGCAGTGAATTGATTTTGGCGTTCAAAGATGGCATTTGGGCTTTGATCATGCCTTTCATCGTGATTTTTGGGCTGAAGTTCGGCGTGTTCACGCCCACCGAAGCGGGTGTGGTCTCAGCCACTTATGCCTGGGCGATCTCGATGTTCGTCTATCGCGAATTGACTTGGAAAGACCTTTACCCTCTTTTGGTGCGTGCAGCATTGACCACATCGGTGGTGATGTTTTTGGTGGCCGCGGCTTTGGTATCAGGCTGGCTGATCACGATTGCCGATTTGCCAGGCAAGTTGGTGGAAATCTTGCAACCCTTGGTGGATTCGCCCACCTTGCTGATGTTTGCGTTGATGGGCTTGGTGTTGATCGTGGGCACGGCCATGGACATGACGCCCACTATTTTGATATTGACGCCTGTTTTGATGCCAGTGATCAAAGCGGCACAGATCGATCCGATTTACTTTGGGGTGTTGTTCATGATCAACAACTCGATTGGGTTGGTGACACCCCCAGTGGGCACGGTCCTCAATGTGGTCGCTGGGGTCACTCGCATGTCCATCTCTGAAGTGACCCGAGGCGTTTGGCCCTTCATGATGGCGCAAACTGGCGTCCTGTTGCTGCTGGTGCTGTTTCCGGTTCTGGTGACCGGTCCTCTGAAGTTTTTGACCCAATGATCAGACACTGTCCATCGGCCCAAAAGAGCGTTGGACAGTTCAATGGCCTCATCACTGAAAACTTTTAGTCTCGCCTGGCTTGAGCACAAATACGCTGAGTTCAGAGCCTTTCATCCATTGGAGAAACTCTTGAGGGGTGCCTTTGGCCAATGGATTGGCACCGTAATGCATGGGAATGACGTTGGGGATTCGCAGCAGTTCACGCGCCGCATAGGCCGCATCTTTGGGGCCCAATGTGAAGTTGCCGCCAATGGGCATCAACAACAAGTCCGGCTTGTAGTAACTCGCGATCAGTTTCATGTCACCAAACAAGCCGGTATCCCCCATGTGATAAATCTTGAAACCATTTTCCAATTCGATGATGTATCCCACCGGTTCTCCACCGTTGTGAATTTCATCTTTTTGGGTCGCAGGGTTGCGCCAGTTGATCACTGATGAGTGTTCGGCATGCACGGCGGTCACACGGATCCCAGGCACAGGCTCGACGGTGCCGGTTTTGTTGAACCTGGGGGCCAACTCGATGGGCAGAATGCCCAAGGCGACCACCGAAGAATTCATGTCGCCCGGGGCGTACATGGGAATCTGATTCATTTTGGCCAGGGCCGGTGCATCGGCAAAATGATCGCCATGTCCGTGCGTGACCAACAGCACATCCACTTTGCCCAAATGCTCTAGCGACTTGTATTCGACAGGTGTGGTGGGATTGGCCTTGAGCCAAGGATCGATCACGATCACTTTGCCACCAGGGGATGTGATTTTGAAAGTCGATTGTCCTAACCACAACACCTGAACAGGCGAAGGCTGAGCATGAGCCGATAAAGCCATGGACAGCGTCAACAGGGCCCAAGCGATGAAGTTTCGAAGCGTGATTTTTGACATTCAAATTCCTTATTCAAATCAATGCCCCATGGTTCGAGGGGGGTGGCGGTTGAGAAACAATCCAGATGGATTGTCGCGCTGTGGGGCCGATCAGCCAAGCCCAAAGCCCCTGATGGGTTGCCTGAATCTGGCGGGGGCAAGCATGAACAGTGCGACTGGTGGTATGAATTTTGCTGGATGCCTGAGATCAGACGTTCATCCACGGTCAGTCTGCCTGGATGCACCAGAAACCACCCATTTGAAAGAATGCACATGAGCAGCACCTTGATTCGAAATGCAAGCGCCATCTTGAGCGGGCTTGAGGGTTCCCTGGCCCGATGCAGCGCCACCGATATCCGCATCGAAGGATCGCTCATCACCGAGATGGGGCGATTGACACCCCAACCAGGCGAAGACTTGGTGGATGCCACCGATTGCGTGGTGTATCCAGGGTTTGTCAACACCCATCACCACCTGTTTCAAAGCATGCTCAAAGGCGTGCCCGCTGGACTCAATGAGTCTTTGTTCATGTGGTTGCAGTCGGTGCCCTACCGCTATGGCCCCTATTTGGGCGAAGAGGCAGTTGAGATTGCGGCCACCATCGGCATCGCCGAATTGTTGCTGTCTGGTTGTACCACCGTGGCCGACCATCACTATTTGTATGGCACGAACATGGGCTACGACCCCAGCGAAACCTTATTCAGGGTGGCACAGCGCTTCGGGGTTCGATTTGTATTGCTGCGTGGGGGAGCGACCATGGGGCGATCCTTTGCCACCCAAGAACGTCCACCCATGCCCACCCAATCGGTGGATCTGTTTTTGCGTGAAGTCGAGCACAGCACCCGTCAATTTCATGACCCGTCGCCACAGGCCATGCGCAAGGTGGTGATGGCACCGACCACCCCGTTTTATTCTTGCACGCCCACAGAGTTGGTTGAAATGGCCAAGGCGGCAAGACGCTGGGGTATCCGAATGCACAGTCATTTGTCTGAGACCGCAGATTATGTGCATTTTGCTCGCGATGTCCTGAAATCCAGACCCGTGGATTGGTGCGCAGAACACGAGTGGATCGGACCCGATGTCAGTTTTGCTCACATGGTCCACCTGGATGAAGCCGAAATCAAATTGTGTGGGCAGACCCAAACGGCCATTGCCCATTGCCCACAAAGCAATGGACGATTGGGCAGCGGTGTGGCACCGGTACAAGCCCTGCAAGCAAGCGGCGCCACCGTCAGCATCGGCGTCGATGGTGCGGCCTCCAACGAGGCCGC
>CAWUNN010000054.1:0-8626 GCA_963923185.1 uncultured Limnohabitans sp.
ACAGCCTTTCATGCACAGGTTCAAGGCATCTTGGCCGGCATGACCAAACGGCGTGTGGCCCAGATCATGGGCCAATGCAATGGCCTCGACCAGGTCTTCATGCAGACCCAGCATGCGTGCCATCGAGCGGCCCAATTGCGCGACCTCAAGTGAGTGCGTCAAACGGGTGCGAAACAAATCGCCTTCGTGGTTCAGAAAGACCTGGGTCTTGTAGACCAGGCGTCGAAAGGCAGTCGAGTGAACGATGCGATCGCGGTCGCGCTGAAAGTCATTTCGCCCAGGGGCCGCTGGCTCAGCATGGCGTCGACCTAGGCTGCAAGTCGGGTCACAGGCATAGGGTGCCAGGGGGGTCAAACCACGCCCTCACAGCTGACCTGGATGACCTCGGCCACCCATTCGTCAGGAGCAGCTTGCACCACCACTTTGCCAGGCTCATCGATCAACACAAACTGAATTTGACCCGCCAGCGACTTTTTGTCCAAACGCATGTGCTCGATGTAGGACGCGGCACCCAACTTGGGGCCCACGGTGGGCAAGCCCGCGCGTTGCAACAGGCTTTGCAAGCGCAGCACAAAAGCAGAATCGATCCGGCCCATGCGCTGTGACAAGCGCGCGGCCATCAGCATGCCGCAACCGACTGCCTCGCCGTGCAACCAAACGCCAAAACCTAAACCGGCCTCGATGGCATGGCCAAAGGTATGGCCAAAATTCAAGATGGCCCGCAAGCCAGCTTCGCGCTCGTCTTGCCCCACCACATCGGCCTTGATCTCGCAACTGCGTTGCACCGCATGGGCCAGGGCCTGCAGGTCGCGCTGGCGCAGTTGCTCGATGTGGGTTTCGATCCAGCAGAAGAAATCCATGTCGTAAATCGGGCCATACTTGATCACCTCGGCCAATCCCGCGCTGAGTTCACGCTCAGGCAAGGTTTGCAAGGTGCTCAGGTCACAGATCACCCGCACCGGTTGGTAAAACGCCCCGATCATGTTTTTGCCCAAGGGGTGGTTGACCGCGGTCTTGCCCCCCACCGACGAGTCGACTTGGGCCAGCAAGGTGGTGGGCACTTGCACAAAAGGCACGCCGCGCATGAAGCATGCCGCCGCAAAACCCGTCAAATCGCCAATGACGCCACCGCCTAACGCAAACAGCACGGTCTTGCGGTCACAACCCTCAGACAACAGCAAGTCAAAGACTTGTTGCAAGGTGTCCATGGTTTTATGGGCCTCGCCGTCTGGCAATTGCAACAGCAGCACCCGTCGGTAATGGGGCGAAATGGCCGCTTGCAGCGGGGCCGCATACAAAGGTCCCACGGTGTCGTTGGTGACGATGACGGCGGTGCTGGCCGCTGGCAACCCGATCCAGGCGGTCGGATCAGAGAGCAGGTTCTCTCCGATCAAAATCGGATAACTGCGCTCGGCTAATGGGATGGTCAGTTGTTGCATGGCCGCTCTCAGGTGGCTTGGGCCACGCATTGAAGAATTTGTTGAACCAAAGCCGAAATATTGGGCTTGGGCGTCTCGATGACGTGGTGCGCCACTTCGCGATAAAGAGGATCTCGCACACGATGCAGTTCACGCAAGCGTTCCAGCGGGTCAGCCACCTGCAACAAAGGCCTGGCTTGATCGTGGCGCAATCGGCGAAAAATTTCTTCGGGCGTCGAGCGCAAGTAAAAAACCCGGGTGCGCTGATGCAAGACGTCTCGGTTTTGCTGACGCAGCACGGCGCCACCGCCAGTGGACAGCACGCCTGGGTGTTGGCGGGTCAGCTCGTCGAGCAACTGCGTTTCAATGTCACGAAAACGGTCTTCGCCCTCTTGCTCAAAGAACTCACGGATCGAGCAACCCAGTCGCTGCTCCATGACCTGGTCGGCGTCGATGTAGGGCAAGTCCAGGCGACGCGCCAACTGGCGACCCACCGTGGTCTTGCCGCTACCGGGCAGTCCAACCAAAGCCAACAAAGCAAATCCTTTCCGTCGATGCAACGCCCCATCAAGAGCCGGCACACCCGTTCAAGGTGCTTCAGCGCTCTGAGCTTCGACAGGCAGTATTTTAGGCGTGATGAAGATCATCAATTCTTGGCGTTGCCGAATTTGCTGTGACTGGCCAAATAACCACTTCAAGATGGGAATGTCGCCCCATCCTGGCACATGGTGTTGCGAATCGTTGTGGTCATCGATGTAAATCCCCCCCACAATCAAAGTGCCGCCATCGGGCACCCGCACCTGGGTTTGCAAGCGCTTGGTATCGATGGCATAGCCGTCGGTGGTCAAAGTCCCCACGCTGTCGCGTTGCAAGTCCAGCACCAAATGGATCTCATCTTTGGGTGTGATTTGGGGCCACACATCGAGCACGAGCGCAGCTTTGCGAAAAGCCACGGTGTGCGTGTTGCTGGCGTTGGACCCTGCTTGGTAAGGCAGTTCGGTGCCTTGTTCGATCACGGCACGGGCTTGATCGGCAGTGACCAAACTGGGGGTGGCGATCAGTTTGCCCAGGCCGCGCTCTTCTAGGGCCGAAATCTCGGCCGACAGTTGCCTGGACTGGGTGGGCCCCAGCAAAGTCAAAGCCGCTTTGGCAGGCGTGAAGCCTGAAAGCCCCACGGCTGTGAGGTCCAACGAAACGGTGTTGCTGGCATTTTGGAATTTGCTGCCCAAAGAGCGAGAAAACCCCTCGGTGGCTTCGACGATGCGGGCCTCGATTTGAACCTGGCGTTGCGGCACATCGAGTTGCTCGATCCATTGAGCGACCCGTTCTTGAACCTCTGGGGTGTCAAGCACCACCAATTGATTGGTGCGCGAATCGGCCAAAGCCTGCCCCCTGGGGCTAAGCCAACGCGCGCTGCTGGCCCCGCTTCGAATGGCCGCGCTGGTGGCGCTGTTGACACTGCCAGCGGCCATGGCGGGGGTGACCGAGGCCAAGTTGCGCCCCAGCAACTGATCCAACCAATCGACCGCCTTGGCATGGTGCAGTCGATACGTGCGCTGCACCAGATCGGCACTGGTGATTTGCAAGGCTTTGATTTCTTGTCGGCTTTTCTCCAGGGTCACCCACTCGGCTGCGGTGCCGACCCACCACACGGGGTCACGCCGATTGAGGACCAAACCTCTGGCCAAGGTCAAGGCCTCGATGGCACCGGCCGCATCGCTGCCGCGCAGCTGCAAGCTGACTGTGCCTTTGACGCTTTCGGTCAACACCAAATTGATGCCGGCTTGTTGGGCCAAGGCCCGCAGGGCACTGCCCATGTCCATGGCATGAAAATCGATGTTCAAGCCAGTGAAGTTTGACCTGGCAGGTGCACTGACTGGTGCTTCGATCTGCTTGGACTGGAGGGTGTGCAGCGCAGTTGCAGGCGCATGTTCCATTTCAAGTGCACAGGTCAGTGCAGGGGCCCAAGCAAACGCCAGGGCCAGTGAGCCACACGGCCATGGGATGGGCACTGGCCTCATGGCTTGGCTGGGGACAACTCAATGGGCAAGTGGGCAGTCGCATCGAACCCATCGACACCCATCGGGCTGCTTTCAGCGACTCGGGGTCGCAGTCGATGCACCAAGCCACCCTCGGTGATGGTCATTTCTTTGGCTGTGATCGATCTCACCACCCCACCGTGCTGCCCCAAGCGATCGCCCTCAGCGACGGCCACTGTGTGCTGCTGCCAACTCACCCAAGCTTGGGGCGGATCGCCATGGACATAGGCCACCCATTGCAGTTGCTCGGGTCGAAGCCATGGCAACACCTGGCGCCCCCCTTGTGTCTGTCGCCACAAAGCCATCTGATGGCTTTGAAACCACTGGACATGAAAGACCCGATGAGTGGACCATTTTTTGAAGTCAAGCTGCGTGGTGGGCAGTGCAGGCAAGGGTCTGGGCACCACCATCTGGCGCCACCACCCCCGCCAGTGCACCTTGAAATCGGTTGCAGACTGAGATTGCAAGGTCAAGGCGTCCAGATGCATCTGAGGCCACAGCAGCGCCAACGACTGCCACATGTCCAGACACTCGGCCAAGGGGCCTTGCCATTGCAAGTCCAATCTGACCTCGGTGGTCCCGGCCCTTTGTGGTCCGGTTTTGAAGGTCAGCATGCGCAATCCGCGCCAACTCAATTGTTGTCGAATGGCGGGTTCATCGGGCCAAGGGGCCTCGGGCTTGGCGGTGGCTCGCCGCGCAGGGCTTGGCGCAGCTGCGCCGCCCAATGGCTGAGGGTCTGGGTCCAATCCCCAAGACCATTGATCGGGGTTGAGCCAACCCCAATGGGTGTACAGCGCCAACAAAGGCAGCCAAGGCCACATCCAACACCAATGCGGCAAGGTCCAGTTGAAATTCATGGTGGCTTGGCCCCAGGTGCAGCGATCTCAGTCGCTGTTTGCCATTCAAAGCGCCAAGCGGGCCAACCCAAAGCGGGCTCTGGCGGCCAGGTGCTGGCAGACGATTGAATCAGCGTGGCCTGGGGCGGGGCAGATTGGGTGCCAAATAACTCGTGCAACGTTCTTTCATGATCGGTCACCCCCAACACGGTCCAACGGCCTTGAGCCTGTCGCAATTCAAGCCACAACTGTGGGGGCGCGTCAGGCCCGATCTGTTGCAACCATTGGCTCAGTTCATGGAGCGGCTGTAGTGCCAACTGCTGCGCGCCACGCCACTGTTGGACATGTGCGGCTTGTTCAAGCCGCAGCGTTTGGGCGACGGATTGAGCCTTGAGTTCTTCGGCCTGCTGGCGTTGAGCTTGGGCTTGGGTGCGCGCTTGCTCGCGCAGCACGGACCATGCAGGCCAAACGGCCCCCATCATGCATGCATGGCAAGCCAAGGCCAACCCGCCAGACCATCGCAACAAGCGCCAACGACTGGCCTGCAATGAACTGGCACTGCGCTTTGAATCGATCCAGGTCACGGGGCGCCATCGGGCCTGTTGAACCCACGCCCTGCATTCGCCTGCTGCCCAAGGAGCCCGCGAAAGCTGGACACTTTGCAGCTCAAGACCTTGCTGCTCACACCAAGCTTGCCAAGGCCGCACATTGGCTTTGCGCTGCGGCCACCAATCGGGTGCCGCGTCGCGTCCCCAATGGGCGCACAGCACACGCAAACGGTATGGCCCCAGATGACCTTGTTTGGCCCGCAACCACCACGATTGCCACAAATCTGCCGGAAAGGCCAAAGGTGGCTCACCCTCGGGCCAAGTCGCTTCGGTGTATACCTCTGGCGGTTGCTGATGTCCCCAACCCCAAGCCCAAGCCTGTGGAGCGCACACCAACCACAAGGCGGTTGAGCTTGGCTGGTCGGCAGTCATTGCAATCAAGGTGGTCATGGGTGGTGGTCAAGCCATGAAAAAGTTAGAATCGATTGCAGCATGGGATTGCAGTGACCCACGCTTTGTGTGGTTAACTTTCACTGGGCCAGATGCCCTGCACCTTGGCTGACCGTTGCATTTCGTGTGATCCATGCCCCAAAAAGAAACACCTCCCATTCGACCTGAGCGCACCCCGACTGGCCACCTGGGATGGCGCAAAATTTTTCTGTGGATGGTGGGCCTGGGCTTGGCGGGTGTGGTCAGTGTGGCTCTCTTGGTGGCGGTGGCGCTGGCCATGGCCTATCCGCAGCTGCCAGACGTCTCGGACATGCGCGACTATCGGCCCAAACTGTCGATGCGCATCTTCTCCAGCGATGGCAAACAAATTGGTGAATTTGGTGAGGAACGGCGCAACTTCACCCTGTTCAAAGACATCCCCCAAGTGATGAAAAATGCGGTGTTGGCCATCGAAGACGCCCGTTTTTATCAGCACGGTGGCATCGACTCGATTGGCTTGGTGCGTGCCAGCTTGGCCAATCTGGGTCGGGTCAAAAGCCAGGGTGCATCCACCATCACCATGCAAGTGGCGCGCAATGTCTATTTGTCTTCCGAAAAAACATTCACCCGCAAGATTTACGAGATCTTGCTGACACTGAAACTGGAACACTTGCTGACCAAAGACCAAATCTTTGAGATTTATCTGAACCAAATTTATCTGGGCCAACGGGCCTATGGGTTTGCCTCGGCCGCCGAGACTTACTTTGGCAAACCGCTGCATGAGATCAGCATCGCAGAGGCGGCCATGCTGGCTGGTTTGCCCAAAGCGCCATCGGCTTACAACCCGGTGAACAACCCCAAACGGGCGCGCACGCGTCAGTTGTACATCATCGAGCGCATGCAAGAAAACGGCTTCATCACGCCTGCTCAAGCCCAAGCGGCCCGCAACGAACCGCTGCGTTTGCGCAGCACCAACCAGTCCTTGCAAACCCATGCCGAATTTGTGGCCGAAATGGTGCGCCAGCTGATGTTTGCTCAGTATGGTCCTGAGATCTACACCAGCGGCATGCAGGTCTACACCACGGTGCGCGCCAACGAACAAGAGGCCGCTTACCAAGCTTTGCGCAACGGCATCTTGAACTACGAGCAGCGCCAACATTACCGTGGCCCTGAAAAATTCATTGAATTACCCGAAAAAATCGCAGATCGCGAAGAGGCCATCGATGAGGCCCTGATCGATCAAGGCGACAAAGGCGATTTGTTGGCCGCTGTGGTGGTCGAGGTCACGCCCAAAAAAGTGGTGGTGGCACGGCACAACAACGAAATGATCGAAGTCACGGGTGAAGGCTTGAAACCCGTTCAATCGGCTTTGGCAGCCAACGCACCGCCCCATTTGAAATTGCGAGCGGGTGCGTTGGTTCGCATTTTGAAATCACCCAAGGGATCTTGGGACATCACCCAATTGCCCGAGGTCGAGGGTGCCATGGTCGCCATCGATCCGCACGATGGGGCGATTCATGCCTTGGTCGGTGGCTTTGATTTTTACAAAAACAAATTCAACCATGTGACCCAAGCATGGCGCCAACCTGGCTCATCCTTTAAACCCTTCATTTACTCGGCCGCGTTGGAAAAAGGCTTCACGCCCAGCACCATCGTGAACGACTCTGCTTTGTATTTTGATGCCAGCGTCACAGGTGGCCAAGCTTGGGAGCCGAAAAACTACGACGGTAAGTTTGATGGGCCCATGACCTTGCGCAATGGGTTGGCCAAATCGAAAAACATGGTCTCGATACGGGTCTTGCAAGCGGTCGGCGCCAAGAACGTGCAACAGTGGATCACGAACTTTGGTTTTGATGCCGACAAGCACCCACCCTACCTCACCATGGCCTTGGGTGCAGGCTCGGTCACGCCGATGCAAATGGCGGTGGCCTACTCGGTGTTTGCCAATGGGGGGTTCAGGGTCAATCCGTATTTGATCACCCGTGTGCTGGATAAAAACGGCAAAGAGTTGCATCGATTTGCACCCATCGAGCAAGACGACAGTCAACGTGCCATCGCTGCGCGCAACGCCTTCATGATGAGCCAGTTGCTCAATGAAGTCACCCGCAGCGGCACCGCCGCGCGCGCCCAGGCCACTTTGCAGCGTCCCGATCTGTTTGGCAAAACGGGTACCACCAACGACTCGATGGATGCTTGGTTTGCAGGCTACAACCCCAGCCTGACCGCCGTCACTTGGATCGGTTATGACACCCCGCGAAAATTGGGCGATCGCGAGACCGGCGGAGGTTTGAGCTTGCCGGTGTGGATCGAATTCATGCAGCAAGCCCTGCGCAGTGTGCCCGTGAACATGCCCAATGCACCAGATGGTGTGGCCTTTGTCGGGGGCGAGTGGTACTACAAAGAATTCGTCCGCGATGCGGGTGTGGTCTCATTGGGCATGGGTTCGCGCAATGAGGGGATTCGAGATTTGCCGCCTCAAGATGAAAAACGGCGCATCTTGGACCTGTTCAAAAACTAAGGCCGGCTCAAGCCGAGGTGAATTGCAGCTTCAGGCCTGCATGTTGTGAGGCATCGGTGCTCAGGCGCTGCCAAAACTCGCCTTGACCTTTGGTGTCTGCCCATTGCTGTCCATCCCAGCGATAGTGATAACCACCCAGGCGTGTGGCCAGCCACACCTCATGCAGGGGCTTTTGCAAATTGACCACGATCTGACTGCGATCGGAAAAAACCAGCGTGACCATGCCCCCGACCCGTTGATTGTCAATGTCGGCATCGGTGTCCTCATTGAACCGATCGCATTGCTGCTCTAAACGCAGCAACAAATCTTCGGCGAGGTTGAGAAATTCAGAATCGGTCATGGGGACTTACAATTTTGGGATGAGGACTCAAATTCTATTCAAGCACATCGCCCGTGTGGCCCTTGTGGCCTTTATGGTCACTGGCTGTGTGGCGTGTGGCCAAAAAGGTCCTTTGTACCTGCCCACCGACCCATCCACGCGCCAACCATGAACGCAACTCATTTGCCCCAGGGCTCTCAATTGCAATACATCAACGGGGCGTTGCACCTGGAGCAGGTGAGCCTGTCAGGCTTGGCGCAGACCCATGGCACGCCATTGTTTGTGTATTCAAAAGCCGCCATGCTGCAATCGCTGGCGGCCTACCAACGTGGCTTTGCCGGGCGCCAAGCACGCATCCACTATGCCATGAAGGCCAACAGCAGTTTGGCCATTTTGCAATTGTTTGCCCAAGCCGGTTGTGGCTTTGACATCGTCTCAGGCGGCGAGTTGACGCGCGTGTTGGCTGCAGGTGGGGACCCATCCAAAGTGATTTTTTCGGGTGTGGGCAAAACCCGCGCT
>CAWUNN010000055.1:0-8602 GCA_963923185.1 uncultured Limnohabitans sp.
GTGCCGCGGCCGAGGCCCAAAACGCCCATCGCCGGGCTCAAGAAGAAGTCTCCAAGGCTCGCAAATTTGCGCTTGAATCGTTTGCCGAAAGCCTGCTGCCTGTGATCGACAGCCTAGAGGCTGGCTTGGCGATCCAAGACGCCAAGCTCGAGCAAATTCGCGAAGGCTCTGAGGCCACGCTGCGACAATTGAAGTCGGCGTTGGAACGCAACAAAGTGATCGCCATCGACCCGGCCCAAGGTGCCAAATTTGACCCCGCGTTTCATCAAGCCATCAGCATGGTGCCCGCCGATCAAGAGGCCAACACCATTGTGTCGGTGCTGCAAAAAGGCTACACGATTGCCGAGCGGGTCTTGCGCCCCGCCTTGGTGACGGTGGCCGCTGCCTCTTGAGTCTTTCATCTCGGTCACGGCCCTTGAATTTGGTCCGTTGACCCTTACCTCTTTAAACAGTCACGTATTTTCGGAGTACAACCACATGGCAAAAATCATCGGCATCGACCTGGGCACCACCAACTCTTGTGTGGCCATCATGGAAGGCAACACCACCAAGGTCATCGAAAACAGCGAAGGTGCGCGCACCACGCCGTCCATCATCGCTTACCAAGAAGACGGCGAAGTGCTGGTGGGCGCATCGGCCAAGCGCCAAGCTGTGACCAACCCACGCAACACCTTGTACGCGGTCAAGCGTTTGATCGGTCGCAAGTTTGAAGAAAAAGAAGTCCAAAAAGACATCGACCTGATGCCCTACACCATCAGCAAAGCCGACAACGGCGATGCTTGGGTGGAGGTGCGCGGCAAGAAAATGGCTCCACCCCAAATCAGCGCCGAGGTGCTGCGCAAGATGAAGAAAACCGCCGAAGACTACTTGGGCGAAACGGTGTCCGAGGCCGTCATCACGGTGCCGGCCTATTTCAACGATGCACAACGCCAAGCCACCAAAGATGCGGGTCGCATCGCTGGCCTGGAGGTCAAGCGCATCATCAACGAGCCCACCGCAGCCGCACTGGCTTTTGGTTTGGACAAAACCGCCAAAGGCGATCGCAAAATCGCCGTGTACGACCTGGGCGGTGGCACCTTTGACGTGTCCATCATCGAAATCGCAGACGTGGACGGCGAAAAGCAATTTGAAGTGCTGTCCACCAACGGCGACACTTTCTTGGGCGGCGAAGACTTTGACCAACGCATCATCGACTTCATCATCGGCGAGTTCAAAAAGGAACAAGGCGTCGATCTGTCCAAAGACGTGCTGGCCTTGCAGCGCCTGAAAGAAGCCGCCGAAAAAGCCAAAATCGAATTGTCTTCTTCGGCCTCGACCGACATCAACTTGCCCTACATCACCGCCGATGCATCGGGCCCCAAACACCTGAACATCAAGTTCACACGCGCCAAACTCGAAAGCCTGGTCGAAGAGCTGATCGAGCGCACCATTTCGCCTTGCCGCACTGCCATCAAAGATGCAGGCGTCTCAGTGGGCGACATCGATGACGTGATTTTGGTCGGCGGCATGACCCGCATGCCCAAGGTGCAAGACAAGGTCAAAGAGTTTTTTGGCAAAGAGCCCCGCAAAGACGTCAACCCCGATGAGGCCGTGGCCGTGGGTGCAGCCATCCAAGGTCAGGTGCTGGCCGGCGACCGCAAAGACGTGCTGCTCTTGGACGTCACCCCCTTGTCTTTGGGCATTGAGACCCTGGGCGGTGTGATGACCAAGATGATCACCAAAAACACCACCATCCCGACCCGCTTTGCGCAAACCTTCTCGACCGCCGATGACAATCAACCGGCCGTGACCATCAAGGTGTTCCAGGGTGAGCGCGAAATGGCCACGGGCAACAAACTGCTGGGCGAGTTCAATTTAGAGGGCATCGCCCCCGCGCCGCGTGGCACGCCCCAGATCGAAGTGACTTTTGACATCGACGCCAACGGCATTTTGCATGTCAGCGCCAAGGACAAAGGCACGGGCAAAGAAAACAAAATCACCATCAAGGCCAATTCGGGCTTGTCGGAAGAAGAGATCCAAAAGATGGTCAAAGACGCCGAACTCAATGCGGCCGAAGACAAGAAAAAATTGGAAATCGTGCAATCGCGCAACCAAGCCGATGCGGCCGTGCACAGCGTGAAAAAGAGTTTGACCGAACATGGCGACAAACTCGAAGCAGGTGAGAAAGAAAAAATCGAAGCCGCGGTGAAAGAAGTGGAAGAAGCCCTCAAAGGTGAGGACAAAGACGCGATCGACGCCAAGACCGAAGCCCTGATGACGGCCAGCCAAAAGCTGGGCGAAAAAGTCTACGCCGACATGCAAGCCCAACAAGCTGCTGCTGGGGCAGCATCGGGTGGCGGCGAACAGGCCAAACCCGCCGACGATAATGTGGTGGACGCCGAAGTCAAGGAAGTCAAGAAAGGTTAAAGCCTCTACATGGCCAGCAAGCGCGATTACTACGAAGTCTTGGGCGTTCCCAAGAACGCCAGCGATGACGAGATCAAAAAAGCCTATCGCAAGCTGGCGATGAAGTACCACCCTGACCGCAATCAGGGTGAGGCTTCGGCACAAGCCGAGGTCAAATTCAAGGAAGCCAAAGAGGCCTACGAGATGTTGTCGGACGCTGAAAAGCGCGCCGCCTACGATCAGTTTGGCCACGCCGGGGTCGACCCCAACATGCGCGGTGGCCCTGGTGGGGCGCAAGGCTTTGGCAACTTTTCTGATGCCTTTGGCGACATCTTTGGTGACATCTTTGGTCAAGCCCGTCGGGGCGGTGGCGGTCGGCAAGTTTATCGGGGCAACGACCTGAGTTACTCGATGGAGATCTCGCTGGAAGAAGCGGCCTTGGGCAAAGAAGCTCAAATTCGCATTCCCAGTTGGGACGACTGTGGCACTTGCGGAGGCAGCGGGGCCAAACCCGGCACCAGCGCCAAAACCTGTTCAACCTGCGGCGGCAGTGGCCAAGTGCAAATGCGCCAAGGGTTTTTCAGTGTGCAACAGACTTGCCCACATTGCCGGGGCTCGGGCAAGATCATCCCCGAGCCGTGCGGCACTTGTCACGGACAAGGCAAGATCAAAAACCAAAAAACCCTGGAAGTCAAAATCCCAGCTGGCATCGATGAGGGCATGCGGATTCGAAGCACGGGCAACGGTGAGCCTGGCACCAATGGGGGGCCACCCGGTGATTTGTACATTGAGATTCGCATCCAAAAGCACGACGTGTTTCAACGCGATGGCGATGACTTGCATTGCATGGTGCCGATCTCATTCACCACAGCGGCCCTGGGTGGCGAGATCGAAGTGCCGACCCTGGGTGGTCAAGCGGCGATTGACATCCCCGAGGGCACCCAAAACGGCAAGCAATTCAGACTGCGTGGCAAAGGCATCAAAGGGGTGCGCTCCAGCTTCCCAGGCGATTTGTACTGCCACATTGCTGTGGAGACACCCGTCAAGTTGACTGAGCATCAACGCAAGTTGCTCAAAGAGTTGGATGACTCTTTGAAAAAGGGTGGCCCCAAGCACATGCCCAATGAGGGCTCTTGGGCCGACAAGCTCAAGAACTTGTTCAGCTGAAGAGATATCGAACTCTTGATCCGTCTTGTTGATCTGGGTCATGGGTGGCCATGGCCCCAAAGGGATACGATCTGGGCATGAGCGTACAGATTCGATTCTTAGGGGCTGCGGACACCGTCACCGGTTCGAAGTACTTGGTGGAGCATGGCGACCACCGCGTGCTGGTCGACTGCGGACTGTTTCAAGGCTACAAACAACTCAGGTTGCGCAACTGGGCGGCGCTGGGGGTTGCGGCTGAGCAGATCGATGCGGTGCTGCTGACCCATGCCCACATCGACCACAGCGGTTATTTGCCCTTGCTCAGGTTACAAGGCTTCAAGGGCACGGTTCATGCTTCGCCTGCGACCCTGGATCTGTGCGCCCTGCTGCTGCCCGACAGCGGGCATTTGCAAGAAGAAGATGCGGCCTTTGCCAATCGGCATGGATTCAGCCAACACAACCCGGCCTTGCCCTTGTACACGCGCCAAGATGCGCTCGATTGCTTGCCCATGATCAAGGCCCAGCCTTGGCACCAAAGCTTTTCACCGGCACCAGGCTTCAAAGCCACGTTCAGCAGGGCGGGGCACATTTTGGGGGCTTCGAGCATCTTGCTCGAGATCGCTGGACGACGCATTTTGTTCTCGGGCGATTTGGGTCGACCCGACGACCTCTTGATGTGGCCCCCCGAAGATGCCCCAGCCGCCGACACCGTGCTGATCGAGTCGACCTATGGCAACCGCTCGCATCCCGCCGATGACGTCATGGCCGAATTGGCAGACGCCTTGCAACGGGTGGCCGCGCGCGGTGGCGTGGCCGTGGTGCCGGTGTTTGCTGTCGGTCGCGCCCAGGCCATCTTGCACGCCATTGGGCAACTCAAACAAAAGGGGCTGATTGCGCATGGACTGCCCGTGTTTTTGGACAGCCCCATGGCGGTGGCGACCACCGATTTGTATGTGCGCCACCCCCATGACCACCAACTGGACAGTGCCGACCTTGAAACTTTGCGTCATGTGGCCCACATGGTCGACACCTCAGAGGCCTCTAAAGCCTTGGCTCGCCACCATGGCCCCATGGTGATTTTGTCTGCCAGTGGCATGGCCACAGGTGGACGCGTGCTGCATCATCTGGGCTTGTACCTGTCCGACCACCGCAACATGGTGATTTTGACAGGCCATCAGGCCGAAGGCACGCGCGGGGCCGCCTTGCGCGATGGGGCCAGCACGGTGCGCATCCATGGCCAAGAGGTGACGGTGCGAGCCGAAGTGGTGAACCTGGCGTCGGCCTCAGCCCATGCCGACAAAGACCAGCTGTTGCGCTGGCTCAAGACACTGCCACAAGCCCCTGATCAGGTGTATGTGGTCCATGGTGAGCGAGATGCCAGCGATGCCTTGCGCAGCGCCATTGAGCATCAACTGGGTTGGCGAGCCGTGGTGCCCGAGCACGACAGCACCTGGCCGGCCTGAGCCCGGTGATGCTTGGGCCTGCGCTCGGGGGTTCAGTGTTTTTCGATGCCAGCAGCGCGCACCAAGCGATCGTATTCTTTGAGCTCAGCCTCGACGTACTGCTTGAACTCTGAAGGTTTCATGGGCATGAGGTCGTTGCCCAAATCGTTCAGGCGCTTGGTGATGGCGGGCTCGTTCAACACCTTGAGCGTGTCGCGCGAAATTTTTTGCACGATGTCGTTGGGTGTGCCCGCCGGTACCCAAATGCCAAACCACAAGGGGGAAGCCGCGTTTTTGACGCCTGACTCTTCCAGGGTGGGCACATCGGGCAGCATGCTGTTGCGTTTGGGGGTGCTGACCGCCAGGGCCTTGAGTTTGCCGCTGCGCACATTCGAGACCACCGCCGAGATGGGCCCCCAATAAGCATCGACGGTTTTGCTCATGACCGCTGCCACCACCTCGGGTGTCCCTTTGAAGGGCACTTGGGTCACTTTGATGCCGGTGGCGGCAATCACTTTCTCAGAGCTGAGATGGGTGCCGCTGCCAGTGCCCGCATGCCCCCAATTGAAAGCGCCCGGGTTTTTGCGGGCAAACGCGATGATGTCTTGGATCGAATGGAAAGCCGAATCGGTGGCCACGATCAAGACATTGGGCTGAATGGCCAAGGGCACGACATCGATGAAATCTTTTTGCGTGTCGTAGGGCAAATTGGCATACATGGCCGGCGTGATGACCTGAGCGTTCGAGTTGATCAACAAGGTGTAGCCATCGGGCGCGGACTTGGCGACCACGGCGCTGGCGATCGAACCACCTGCACCGGGTTTGTTGTCAATCACCAAGGGCTGGCCCCAGAGCTCAGACAGACGTTGCGTGACCACGCGCCCCACGATGTCGGTCGAGCTGCCTGCTGTGAACGGGATCAAAGCCCGAATGGGCTTATTGGGCCAGTCTTGCGCGTGAGCGGTGGCGCCCATCAGACTGCCCAAGCCCAGCGACACAAGCACCAGAACACGAAGGATGCGAATGGTCATGGCCACCTCTGTCAGTTGCCAAAACCGTTGGCGACTCGCACTTCGATCAAATTGGGGCCACCCGAGTCGATCGCGTGTTTCAAAGCAGCAGGCAAATCGCCAGGCTCGGTGATGCGTGTGGCACCCAAGCCCAGGCTGCGTGCCAGTTGCACGAAGTCGATGACGGGGTCGTTCATGTCCATGCCAATGAATTGATCACAAGATTGCATCGACACCAAACGCTCTTTGATGATGCGATAGCCTTGGTTTTGTGCAATGACATAGGTGATGGGCAATTTCAGGTGGGCCGCGGTCCACAGACCTTGAATGCCATACATGGCGCTGCCGTCGCCCACCAAGGCCACCACGGGTCGGTCGGGTTGGGCCAGGCTCATGCCCACGGCGCCCGGGATGCCAAACCCCAAGCCGCCGCTGGCCAATCCGTAAAAAGCATGCGGGTGCGTTTGGCGCCACATCTGGGGCAAGGTCTGACTGCTGGTGAGCGCCTCTTCCAATAGCACCGCATGCGCTGGCACATGTTGGGCCAAGGCCTGGCACAACAAACTGGCATGCATGGGCCTGGCATCGGCATGGGTCAGTGCGGCTTTGAACGCTTGCTCGCGTTGGTGCTGCCAATGGTGGGCTTGAGCACGCTGGGCCCGGGCTTGGGCTTGGGCTTGATGGGTCGAGGTTTGGCGTTGCTTGAGCAGGGGCAACAGCGCTTGCAAGGTTTCTTTGACGTGGGCACAACCCGCCCACTCGGTGGCATGGTTCTTGGCCAACTCCCAGCTGCGCTCACTGAGGTGAGCCACCTTGGCGTGGGGCGGCAGGGGGTCAATGGGACTGTAAACCGACATGCGCAGCAAATCCGCCCCTAAGCAAAACACCACGTCGTGCGGGTCCATGATCTTGCGCACCTGGGCCTGCACTCGCGTCAGCATGCCCATGTAAAGCGGATGCTCGCTGAAGAAAGAGGTGCGATAAGGCACGGCCTCTTGGTAGACCGGCGTGCCCAACACATCGGCCAGTTCGGCGGCCAAATCCAGCGCGTCGTGGGCACCGATTTCTTGTCCAGCGATCATCACCGGGTTTTGCGCTTGCAACAGCAAATCGGCCAGGCGCGACAGCGACTCGTCGCTGGGCCGCACCCGTGCATCGACTCGGCTGGGTTGGCCCAAATCCAAATCGGCTTGGTCGTTGAGCACATCGCCCGGCAAACTGATGAAGACTGGACCCGTGGGCGGGGTCAGTGCCACTTTGGCGGCCCGGTGCATGATGCGTGGCAAGTCTTCGATGCGAGTCACCTCAGTCGACCACTTGACCAGGGGTTGGGCCATGGGCACCAGCGGTTCGTACAACAAGGGCTCGAGCAGGCCATGGCCTTGCTCTTGTTGTCCTGCCGTCAAAATGATGGGCGAGCCCGAAAACTTGGCGTTGTACAAAGCCCCCAGCGCATGCCCCAAACCAGGGGCCACATGCACATTGGCGGCGGTCAAACGACCGCTGGCGCGGGCAAATCCATCGGCCATGCCCACCACCACCGACTCTTGCAAACCCAGCACAAACCTCAGTTCAGGGCGTTGGGGCAAGGCCTGCATGATGGGCAACTCGGTGGTGCCCGGATTGCCAAACAAATGGGTCACCCCTTCTGCATGCAAGACATCGACAAATGCTTGCCGTCCAAAGATCTGCGCCATGACGTTGTCCCCAAATCAATTTGCCAAACATTCTAGGACGCAGCCCCCACACGGGGTGTCGCCCATGAAAAAAGCGGCCCGATGGGGCCGCCTTCAAGTTTCGATCGAATCAGGTGGCCACAGCCACCCATCGATTTAGAAGTGGTATTCGCCGCGAATGAACGGGGTCTTGGCGAAAGCACCAGGACCTGCAGGGCCATTGGCGTCATTGCCGAACTTGTTCTTCCAGTATTCGTAACCGGCACCCAGTTTGAAGGTGTTCTTGGCGGCACTCAAGGGGGCGCTGACGTCGTACATCAAAGCACCCCAGATGTGGGTTTCGGCCTTGGTGTTACCACCGTACTCGTTTTTACCTTTGGCGCCAATGAAATCGGCCCAACCTTCGAACTCGAGGTTGTTCACCGGGGTGGCCACACCCCAAGCCAAGCTCAGGTCCCAATGGTTTTGGTAGTTGTAACGGCTGGCCAGTCCGCTGGGTTGGTTACTCTCGGACAGGTTCAACAGGCTGACGTTGAAAAAGCCGTGCTTGACGTCCATCATCCAGGTCGGGCCGACCGCAAACATGCGCTTTTTAGAGCCGTAGCTGTCGTTTTTGGTGTTCCAGTCAAAGCCAGCGGTGATGCCCATGCCCTTGGCGGGGCCCATCGAGGTGTCCTTGCCCGTGATTTTGTTCAAGTCGAACAAGCGGCGATACACGATATAGGTTTCTTGTGCGCCACCAGTCAAGTTGCTGGGCAGGTTCTCGTTGCTGTTCGATTGCAACATGTCAACATTGAAGAAGTTGGTGCCGTACTTGTCACCACTGACGTTTTTGAGCGAGTAGATGTTTTTAGAGATGTTGTTGCTGTTGTAGGGCTCGTGGAATTTAGAGCTATTGGTCAGCGCCAAAGAGGTGTCGCTCCAATCGGCAGCCACGGCTTGA
>CAWUNN010000056.1:0-8579 GCA_963923185.1 uncultured Limnohabitans sp.
ACCAGGCGTTGGGCAAATGCGAAATTGGCATTCAAGTCGCGGCCCCGGACCTGGATGTCGATGGGCGCCGGCGCGCCAAAGTTCAAGATTTGACTGATGATGTCGGCTGGCAAGAAAGAGAAGGTCACATCGGTGAATCGGCGACTCAACTCGGCACGCAAGCGTTTGACGATGTCGGCCGTCGGCTCATGGCCTTCTTTCAAAGAAATCAAAATGTCACCGTCTTGCGGGCCAATGGTGCCGCTGTTGCTGTAGGCCAGGTTGACACCGTTGGCGTTGAGTCCGATGTTGTCGATCAGCGCCTCGATTTGTTCAGCGCCAATCAGTCTGCGCATCTCGTCTTCAATTTCATTGAAGCGCAACACGGTTTCTTCCAAGCGCGTGCCCACCGTCACGCGGGCGTGCATGCGAATTTGCCCGCCATCGATCGCGGGAAAAAACTCGCGCCCTAAAAAGAACACCAACACGCAAGACAACAGCACAAACGACATGAACATGGCGATCAAGCGCAGCGGACGCTCAAGCACCAGACTCAGTTGGTCAGCGTACCTCTTGCGCGCGGCCTGAAAGATCTGCTCGAAACCGTGCTGAAATTGCTTTAAACGCCCCCTGATGCGCACACGTGGGTGGACATGGGTCACCTCCATCATCCAGGCCAAATGGGCCGAGGCATGCTCGTGCGCCAAGCTCACCCCCTTGAGGATGTGGTTGGCAAAGGTCGGCACAAAGGTGCGCGACAAAATGAAGGAAGACACCATGGCAAAGATCACCGATTTGGCCATGGGCACGAACAGGTACTTGGAGACCCCTTCAAGAAAGAACATGGGCACGAACACGATGCAAATGCACAGCAGTGCCACAAAAGCCGGCTTGACGATCTGATGGGCCCCCTCCAAGATGGCGTCGCCAATGGCCTTGCCTTGCTCCAAGTGCCAATTGATGTTCTCGATGGTCACGGTGGCGTCGTCGACCAAAATGCCCACCGCCAGAGCCAGGCCACCCAAGGTCATCACATTCAGTG
This sequence comes from uncultured Limnohabitans sp., assembly GCA_963923185.1. GTDB lineage: Bacteria > Pseudomonadota > Gammaproteobacteria > Burkholderiales > Burkholderiaceae_C > Limnohabitans. The sequence continues at coordinate 1,022 of CAWUNN010000056.1, forward strand.
TTTCACCGGTGGCATAAAGCAAGATCACCGCAAAAAAGATGGCCAGCGGAATCGATGAGGCGATGATGACGGTCGACCTCCAGCTGCCCAAGAACAACAAAATCATCAAACTGGTCAGCGCGGCAGCGATCAGGCCTTCTTTGATCACCCCCTCGATGGCGGCCTTGACAAACAGCGACTGGTCACCGGTCAGGTCCAGTTGCAATTCTTTGGGCAAGGTTTCGCGCAGTCTCGGGATGATGCCTTTGACGCCATCAATGATGGACAGGGTCGAGACTGCGCCGGACTTCAAGATGGTCATCAAGACGGCTCGATTGCCTTCGACGCGAACGACGTTGGTCTGGGGCAGACTGCCGTCTTTGACATCGGCCACGTCGCCCAACTTGACCACGGTGCCATCGGCCACCTTGAGGGGAATGTCGGTCAGCTCGGCGTATTGCTCAACGCCATTGTTGAGCTTGATGTTGTACTCAAATTGATCGATTTTTTCAGTGCCAGTGGGAATGATCAGGTTTTGTTGGGCCAGCGCGTTGACCACATCGTTGGGGGTGAGGTTGCGCGACTGCAAGGCCGCTTGCTTCAAATCGATCTGGATCAAGCGAAATTTGCCACCATAGGGCGATGGGGCGGCACTGCCAGGCACGCTGGCCAATTGGGGGCGCAAAAAGTTTTGTCCCAAGTCAAAAATTTGAGACTCGGTCAGCAACTGACTGGACAAGGCCAGCTGGATGATGGGCACCGTGGCCGCGTTGTAATTCAAAATCAAGGGTGGTGTGATGCCCGGTGGCAGTTGCTTGAGCACCGTTTGCGAAATCGAAGTCACCTGGGCCGTGGCCACTCGAATGTCCACCGAGGGCTGAAAAAAGATCTTGACCACCCCAAAACCGGGCAGCGACTGCGACTCGATGTGCTCGATGTCGTTGACCGTGGTGGTCAAGGCGCGCTCATAGGCATACACCACCCGGCCTGCCATGTCGGTCGGGGGCAGTCCGGTGTAACTCCAGACGATGCTGATGACCGGGATGCGAATTTCAGGAAAGATGTCCACCGGCGCACGCAACGCCGAGAACAGCCCCAGCACCAAAATCAAAATGGCCATCACGACAAATGTGTAGGGTCGGCGCAAGGCCAATTTGACAAGTTCAATCATTTGTCTGACTTCGCATCGCAATGCCTGAAAACGGATTCAAATCATTATGCACAGGCCAGCGGTTTATGCCATCAGGGTGCTTACGGAGCATGGCGTGAGTAAAAACCACAATGAAGCGTGTGAAACCCTGACTGCGGTGCACGCTGTTTTGGCCAGGCGTCAAGATCGCATGACTTAAAATGAACAGATGACACGACGAAGTGCAAATTTAACCCCTTCGGACTACCTCAAGCGCATCTTGACCGCCCGGGTCTACGATGTGGCTCAAGAAACGCCGCTGGAGTTGGCCCACAACCTGAGCCGGCGTTTGCACAACAAGGTCTTGCTCAAGCGCGAGGACCAACAGCCCGTGTTCAGTTTCAAACTGCGTGGGGCTTACAACAAAATGGTCGGTTTGAGCCCCGAACAATTGAAGCGCGGGGTGATTTGTGCGTCTGCCGGCAACCACGCCCAAGGTGTGGCCCTGGGGGCCACCAAGTTGGGCACCCGCGCCGTCATTGTGATGCCCGTGACCACCCCGGCCTTGAAGATCGAGGCCGTCAAAGCTTTGGGCGGCGAAGTCGTGCTGCACGGTGACAGCTACTCAGATGCCTACGCGCACGCGGTCTTGTTGGAGAAAAAGTCGGGGATGACCTTCATTCACCCCTTTGACGATCCCGATGTGATCGCAGGACAGGGGACGATCGCCATGGAGATGTTGCGCCAACACCAAGGCCCACTCGATGCCGTATTTGTCGCCATCGGTGGGGGGGGGCTGATCTCTGGCGTGGCCAATTACATCAAGGCCGTTCGACCTGAAGTCAAGGTCATTGGCGTGCAGATGAACGACTCTGATGCCATGATGCAATCGGTGCAACTGGGCAAGCGCGTGAACTTGACCGATGTCGGCTTGTTCTCTGACGGCACCGCTGTCAAACAGGTGGGTCAAGAAACTTTTCGCGTGGCCAGCGTTTGCGTGGACGATTACATCAGCGTGGACACCGATGCGGTGTGCGCCGCCATCAAAGACGTCTTTGTCGACACCCGCAGCATCGTCGAGCCCGCAGGCGCATTGGCCGTGGCGGCCATCAAAGCCTATGTCGCACAGCACAAAACCCGGGGCCAAACCTACGCCGCCATTTTGTGTGGCGCCAACATGAATTTTGACCGCTTGCGTTTTGTCGCCGAGCGCGCCGAAGTGGGTGAAGAGCGCGAAGCCCTGTTGGCAGTCACCATCCCTGAAGAGCGCGGCAGCTTCAAGCGCTTTTGCGAGTTGATTGGCAGCTTGCCCGCTTTGGGCGGTCAAAAGTCACCCCGCCAAGTCACCGAGTTCAATTACCGCATGAGCCATGCCCACCAAGCCCATGTGTTTGTGGGTTTGACCACCTCCAGCAAGGGCGAGAGCATCAAGATAGCCGCCCATTTCACCAAGCATGGGTTTCAGGCCCTGGATTTGACCCATGACGAGTTGGCCAAAGAGCACATCCGACACATGGTGGGAGGACGCAGCGATTTGGTTCAAGATGAGCGACTGCTGCGTTTTGTCTTCCCCGAGCGGCCGGGCGCATTGATGAAGTTTTTATCCTCGATGCGACCTGGTTGGAACATCAGCCTGTTTCACTACCGAAATCAAGGGGCCGATTACGGCCGCATTCTGGTCGGATTGCAAGTGCCGCCGCAAGACCAAAAGGCTTTCAAGCAGTTTTTGACAGAGCTGGGATACCCCAGTGTGGACGAAACCCACAACCCGGTGTACCGTCTGTTTTTAAGAAGCTGATCACCGCCCGTCGGTGGGCAACTGGGGCACCTTGATGTTCAACACCTCGGTGGCCACCCCCTTGGGGTCAGGGCCTAATTGGGCGCTGCGCAGACCCAAATGGATCAAATAGCGACCGGGCTGCACCTGGTCGCCCAATTGGTAAGCTTGGGCTTTTTGGCCATCGGCAGCGATCAGTGCGACGCCTTGACCGTTTTGGTTGACCACCGCCACCAAGACCAAATTCACCGAGGCCGCAGCTGAGTTGGCACTGGCCCCGCCCCCCAAAGCACGTGCCAGACCCAGGTCGGCCGACACTCCAGGCTGAGGGGTGGCGGTGGCAAAGCGCAAGTCGGGCACCCATTTTGAGATGCCAACCACCTGCATGGCCCAAAACACCACGCTGCCCACCGCCAAAGCGATCAATGCCAATCCGACCCCGCGCTGGGTCCAGTTGGCAGCAGGGGCGATGAAACGTGCTTTTTGCATATCTTGGTATTATCATCTGAACATGAGTAATTTTTCAAATCCGTTGTCTTTGCAACGCCAAGTCAAAGCCCGACGCCCCAGTGGCTTTACTTTGATCGAGTTGATGGTGGTGCTGGCCATTTTGGGGGTGCTGGCGGCTTTGATCGTGCCCAATGTGCTGGGTCGCGCTGACGATGCCCGCGTGACCGCGGCGCGTGCCGATGTCAACAATTTGGTTCAAGCCCTGAAGCTGTACCGTCTGGACAATCAAATTTACCCCAGCGCCGCTCAAGGCCTGCAAGCCTTGGTGCAAAAACCCACAGCCGATCCGGTCCCAATGAATTGGCGTCCCTATTTGGACAAGTTGCCCAACGACCCCTGGGGGCGCCCTTATCAATACCTCAACCCAGGCTTGAAGTCTGAGGTGGATGTGCTGTCCTTGGGTGCCGATGGCCAAAGCGGGGGCGAGGGTCGCAACGCCGACATCGGCAGCTGGCAATGAAGTGCCATCTGGGCCATGAATCGCGCTGGTCGGCCTGGTTTTGAGCCCATGCCGCGCAGCTGCGGCTTTACTCTAATCGAAATGGTGGTGGTGTTGGCCGTCGTGGCTTTGCTCACGGGTGTGGTGACGTGGTCGATGCGCGACTCGGCTGCCGGGCAATTGAAGCAAGAGGCGCAACGGCTGGCTGCATGGCTGGAGTCGGCACGGGTTCAGGCGCGGGTTCAGGGCCGTTCGGTGACGGTTCAAATCTTGCCCCATGGCGTCAACTTGCAGGGCTTGGCCGAAGACACCCAAGGCACCCAGCGTGGCACGAGTCAATTGGTGTGGCTGCGCACAGACACCCAAGCCCTCGCAGGCCAAGCCGTGCTGCAGTTGGGTCCCGAGCCATTCATTGCCCCCCAACAAGTGCAACTGGGCAGCGCCCGCGACCCCAGTGCCCACGCCAGTGTCTGGACCGGTGGTGTGGGCCCCTGGAGAGCTGGGCCATGACATCCATGCGACGCACAGCTGCGGGTTTCAGCTTGATTGAGGTGCTGGTGGCTGTGGTGATTTTGGCCATTTGCATGGCCACGGCCAGTCGAGCGATCACGGGTTGGATGAATGCCAGCCAGCGTCAAGCCCAGACCTTGCGTGCTCAGCTGTGCGCAGACAACGCCCTGAACACCTTGCGCCTGGCGCGGCAAATGCCCGGCACCGGCAGCAGCAGCCAAGTCTGTGAGCAAGGCGGCCAGCGTTTGGACGTCAGGCTGCAAGTCTCGGCCACGCCCAACCCCGCTTTTTTCAGGGTGGATGCCCAAGTCTTCTCGCAGCAACAACCGGTGTTGCGGGTCACTTCTTTGTTGGGGCGTTACTGATGACCCAACCCAACCGATGCTCAGGCCTGACCTTGATCGAGGTCCTGGTGGCTTTGGCTCTATGGGGGCTGATGGCCACCCTGATGACCCAGGGCCTGGATGTGATCACCCGCAGTCAAGTCCGCCAAGGCGAGTTCAATGAAGTGCAAGCCCGCTTGCAAAGCAGCTTGGCCCAATGGCAAACCGATTTGAATCAACTGGACGCCACGACCAGCCAGAACACCGTGTCAATCGATTGGAATGGCCAGGTGTTGCGCATGTTGCGATTGACCCCAGCGCCCAACAGCGGCTACCGTCAGGTGGTGGCTTGGGGTCTACGTGACGGGCGATGGATGCGATGGCAGTCGCCACCCTTGAGCAGCCGCATTGAACGCGATGAAGCCTGGCAAGCGGCACTGACATGGTTTGCGGCCTCCAACGATGCCCCTTCAGTTGCTCAAACCGATTGGGTCCCTGTCACGGGCTGGCGCATCTTTTTCTACCGCAACGACAGCTGGAGCAACGCCTTGTCCAGCAGTGGGTCCACCACCCCGACCTCGCCCGATGCCATCCGCTTGCAACTGGACTTGAGTGCACAGGGCAATTGGCTTGGCACACTGAGCTGGGATTGGGTGCGCCCGACTTGGAATGTGACCCGATCATGAAAGTCACTCCAGTTTCTTCACATCGGGGCGCCATCTTGCTGATGGCCATGCTGGCAGTGGCCTTGGTCAGCGCACTGATCAGCACGGCCCTGTGGCGCCAATCTGAGTTGATTCAAATCGAATCGGCTGAGCGGCAACGGCAGCAGGGCAGCTGGCTGTTGTTGGGCGCCACCGATTGGTCACGCCTGATTCTGCGCGAAGATGCACGCAACAGCACCGCCGATCACTTGTCTGAACCTTGGGCGGTGCCATTGCAAGAAGGTCGCTTGTCTAATTTTTTGTCTGCACAACCTGGCGTGGACACCGATGTCGAGAGCTTGGCGCTGGCCGATCAGGTTTTTTTATCGGGCCGCATTGAAGACGCTCAAGGCAAATTCAACTTGACCAACCTCTTGCAAGGACCAGACATCGATGTCAAAGCCCAAGCCCAACTGACACGGTTGTTGGCGGTGCTGGGATTGCCGGTCTCTGCTGCCCACACCTTGGCAGCTCAAATGAAACTGGCCGCCAACGGAGACCTGTTCAAGCCCAGACAAGTGAAGGATTTACAGGCTTGGGGCTGGGACGCTGCGTCACTGGCTCGGTTGCAACCGCATGCCACCCTCTTGCCCGAGCGCACCACGGTCAACGTCAACACCGCCAGCGCCGAGGTGTTGGCCTCGACTGTGGCTGGCCTTGATCTGAGTGCGGCCCAACAACTGGTTGAACAGCGACAGCGCAGCCCCTGGACACAAATGTCATCGGCACAAGAGGCCATTGGCAAAGGGTTTGATGCCAGCTTACACGGCATCAGCAGCAATTATTTTTGGGTCAGTGGCCGTTTGCGCATGGGCGCCAACCCCTTGGAGCAAACCGCCTTGATCAAAAGGGACAATTTACTGGTCAATTATGTGTGGGTCGCCAGTGGCGGCAGCGAAACTGGGCTTTAAAATAATACGATGGTATTGATCCTAGGTCTTCCCCATGCGCCTGAGTCAGAGTCTTTTGACCACGTGCTCAGTGGCGATGGCATGCATGTGCAAAGCCTTGGGGTGACTCCGGCTTCAGAGCTGCCAGCCGCCGATCAGGTCATCGCCATTTTGCCCGTCAGTCGTTTGACCTGGTACAGCGTCAAGCTGCCAGCCGTGCCCAAAAGTCAACGCATGGCGGCCGTGATCGGCTTGCTAGAGGACCAATGGCTTCAAGCCCCCGACAGTTTGCACATCAGCTTGCACATGCAAGCCGATGTCGAGCCGGAACAAGACAATGCCTGGGTCTGTGTGTGCGATGCACAATGGCTGCGCGAAGCCTTGCAGCCCCTGGTTCAAGCGGGGCGCATGCCGCAACGCTTGGTGCCAGAGTTTGCACCCGTGAAGCTCAACCAAACTGAGACGGTGCATGTATCAGGCACCCCGCTAGAACCGCTGCTGGCTTGGTGCCGCCCCAACGGCGTGCTGTGGTCGCCCTTGCCCAGCCCTTGGCCATTGTTGCAAGCCACGCCCGTGCGCGCCCTGGCCGAACCGGCCCTGTTGGCTCAGGCTCAAGCACAAGCCAGCTTGCCCCCTGATGCTTGGCAAACCCAAACCAAGGCCGAACGTTGGTTGGCGGCTGCGGCCTTGCCTTGGGATTTGGCTCAGGGCGAATGGTCGCAAACACGCGGCCAAAAACTATGGCGCCAAACCACGGCCTTGGGCTTGTCGCTGTGGCATGACCCAGCTTGGGCCATCGCGCGCAGGGCCTTGCTTGGCTTGGTGTTGGCGCAAGCCTTGGGTTTGTTGCTGTGGGCCTGGTTGATTGCTCAGGAACTGAGCGGGCAGCGTCAGGCCTTGGCTGAGTTGCTGCGTCAGACTTTCACACAAACCCAGATCATCATTGACCCCGCTGCCCAAATGAACCAAGCTTTGCAAAAACTGCGGCAGCAAGTGGGTGCAGACCATCCGGGTCAATTGGAAATCTTGTTGCAACGGTTGCAGGCCCAATTGCCACCGACAGCCAGCATCCAGTCCATCGCCTTTGACGGACAAGTGCTGAAGGTGCGGCTCAGTGGCACAGAAGGTTTGAATGAAGCGGCCGTCCAGCGCCTGCGCCAGCAAGGCCATCAGGTACAAAGCAATGCCCAAGGCATCAGCTTGCGTTTCGAGGGCACCCCATGAAGCTGAATCAAGACTGGATGTGGCGGGCTTTGGTGCTGGTGGTTGTGCTGGCCCTGATGTGGGGCATCAGTCC
>CAWUNN010000057.1:0-8471 GCA_963923185.1 uncultured Limnohabitans sp.
GGCCTTGGCCGACACATGGGTAATTACCATATTTGCTTGGCTTGAAATCACTTTTAATGTCGGATTGTGCCAGCACTCAGGAGAATTGGATGAATCGACGCTTTGCCCTTTGGTGGTCTGTTGTGTCATTGACCACATTGTTGTGGATCCCTGCCCAAGCCCAAAGCAATAAAGTTTTTCGGTTTGTGCCACACGCCAATTTGGCGGTATTGGATCCCATGTGGACCACCGCTTATGTGACCCGCAACCATGGCTACATGATTTATGACACCCTGTTCTCAGAAGATCTGCAGGGCAACATCAAGCCACAAATGGTCGACACTTACGAGACCTCCAAAGACGGTAAAACCTGGACATTCAAGTTGCGCGCAGGACTTGAGTTTCACGATGGCAAACCCGTGACCAGTGAAGATGTGGTGGCCTCGATCAAACGTTGGTCCAGCCGTGACGCCATGGGAGGCGTGTTGGCCACTTTCATTGACCACTACGAAACACCTGACGCTCAGACTTTCAAATTGGCCTTGAAAGAGCCTTGCGGCATCGTGCTAGACGCATTGGGCAAATCGTCGTCCAGCGTCCCTTTCATCTTGCCCGCTCGCATCGCAGCCACGCCCAGCTCTGAGCAAATCAAAGAACACATTGGCTCGGGGCCTTTCATCTTCAAAGAAGATGAGTTCAAACCAGGCTCATTGGCGGTCTATGTGCGCAACCCCAAGTACAAATCACGACCAGAACCCACAGTGGGCATGACGGGTGGGAGAACGGTCCATTTTGATCGGGTCGAATGGGTCATCTTGCGCGATCCGCAAACACAGTTCAATGCCCTGAAAGCCGGTGAGGTCGACATGGTCGAGCAACCCAGCTTCGAGCAGTATGAGACGTTGAAAAAAACCGAAGGTGTGAAGGTCGATGACTTTTCTCCGGCTGGCTATCAGTTCATCATGCGATTTAATTTTTTGCATGCACCCTTCGACAACCCCAAAATCCGCCAAGCCGCCATGGTGGCCATGGGGCAACAGGCTTATTTGAATACCCAAGTCGGTGTGCCTGAATTGGTCAAGCCTTGCCGCAGCATCTTCCCTTGCGGCACGACCTATGGCAATGAAAACACAGGTTATTTCACCGGAGTGGCCAACCCAGCCAAAGCCCGTGAAATGCTCAAAGAAGCGGGCTATGACGGCACGCCAGTGGTGTTGATGCGACCGACCGATTTGGCTGCGATTGCCAAGTTACCGTTGGTGGCCAAACAACAGCTTGAGGCCGCTGGCTTCAAGGTGGACTTTCAGCAGATGGACTGGGCCTCGTTGGTGGCTCGTCGGGCCAAGAAAGACGCACCCAAAGCCGGTGGCTGGAATCTCTTTTTGACGGCCTGGACTGCAGGCGACATTGCCAACCCCCTGGGCATGGCCATGCTCAATGCCAAAGGTGATGCCGGTTGGTTTGGTTGGCAAAACGAGCCGCGCATCGAAGCCCTGAAAATCCAGTTTGCACGCGCCAGCAACAGCGCAGACAAAAAGCGCATTGCCCAAGAATTGCAAACACTGGCCATGGAAACAGCCACCCACGCACCCTTGGGTCAGTACCAACAACCCATTGCCATGCGCAACAATGTCTCGGGCATGCTGCGCACGCCTGGCGTAGCGGTGCTGTGGGGCCTGAAAAAAGACTGACCTGAACGGGCTTGGATCATGTTTGCGTTTGTGGCACGCCGAATGGCGGCTTTGATTCCTGTGATGGGGGTGGTCTCGCTGGTGGTGTTTTTGATATTGCGACTGGCTCCAGGCGATCCGGCTGCCGTGATCGCCGGCAACAACGCCACCGAGCAAGACATTGCCAAGATCCGCGTTGAACTGGGACTGGATCGCTCTTGGCCAGCCCAGTACGGCATCTGGATGGGCCATGTGTTGCAAGGCGATTTAGGCCACTCTTTTTACTTGAACAAGCCCGTCACCCGCTTGATTGCCGATCGAGTGGGGCCGACACTGTCCTTGGCTTTGGGCACCGCATTGTTGGCGGTGCTGTTGGCCGTGCCGTTGGGCACTTTGGCGGCTTATCGAATGGGTGGGGCCCTGGATCGCGCGTTGTCGGCCTTTGCGGTCACGGGATTCTCGGTACCCGTGTTTGTCATTGCTTATCTGCTGATTTATTTTTTTGCCATCCGCTTTTCATGGTTGCCCGTTCAAGGCTACAAACCTTTGTGGGGCTTGGGCTCACAAGGTGGGTGGGATTGGGCTCGACAATTGATTCTTCCATGGACTGCCCTGGGCTTGATCTACACCGCGCTGATCGCTCGCGTGACTCGCGCCAGCGTTTCTGAGTCGCTGACCGAAGACCACATCCGAACGGCGCGCGCCAAAGGCCTGAGTGAAGTTCGTGTGCTGCTGCGCCATGCGCTGGCGCATGCCGCAGTCCCCATTGTCACGGTGATCGGCATCGGCGTGGCCTTGTTGATCGGTGGCGTGGTGGTGACCGAAACCGTGTTTGCCATCCCAGGTTTGGGTTCGCTGACGGTGGATGCTGTGCTCAATCGCGATTTTCCAGTCATTCAGGGCTTGGTGTTGTTGTTTTCATGCAGCTATGTGGCGATCAACCTGTTGGTGGACCTCAGTTATTTGTGGCTGGATCCGCGCATCAGGTATTGAAGGGTGGCCCAGTACATGGATTCAGTGATGCTCAAACTATGGAAGCATGGAACCGTGCGATTTGGCCTGATCGTGTTGGGCCTGGTGACGTTGTTGGCGGGATTGGCCCCGGTATTGGGCACCATCGAGCCTGGGGCCATGGACTCGAATTACATCAACAAGGCCATGGGCACTCAAGGCCCTTTTGCGCTGCCCGATGGCAGCACTGTGGTGCACACCTTTTGGTTAGGCAGTGACAGTTTTGGTCGCGACATTTACAGCCGGGTGGTCTATGGATCTCGCATCTCATTGCTGGTGGGTGCAGGCACAGCCTTGTTGGCCTTGGGCCTGGGCGGTGTATTGGGCATGTTGGCCGGTTACTTCAAAAGTGCCGACGCATTATTGATGCGTGTGATGGACGGCATGATGGCCATTCCGGCTGTGCTGTTGGCCATTGCCTTGGTGGCAGCGCTGGGTGCCAGTGTGAGCACCGTGGTGGTGGCGATCGCCATTCCTGAGGTGCCCCGGGTCACGCGATTGGTGCGCGCCCTGGTGCTGGGCTTGCGCGAAGAACCTTTTGTCGAGGCCGCTCGGGCCTTGGCCACACCCACGTCGCAAATTTTGTGGCATCACATTCTGCCCAATGCCATGGCCCCTTTGCTGGTACAAGGCACTTTTGTGGCCGCCTCGGCTGTGTTGACCGAGGCTGTTCTGAGTTTTTTGGGCCTGGGCCTGCCACCGGACATCCCCACTTGGGGCAACATCATGGCCGAAGGTCGTGTGCAGTTCAGCCAATACCCCGAGCAGGTGCTGTGGCCTGCGCTGTTTTTGATTCCCACAGTACTGGCCATCAATCTGTTAGGTGACGGCTTGCGCGACGTTTTGGACCCCAAATTGGCCAAGCGGGGTGGCACATGAGCGTGTTGCAGATGGACCACTTGAGCATTGCCTTGCCTGCGGGTGCTGATCGCCAACATGCGGTGCAAGACATCCATCTGTCGATCGATGCAGGCCAGACCCTGTGCGTGGTGGGCGAGTCTGGCTCGGGCAAATCGGTCATGGCCACTGCCGTGATGGGCTTGCTACCCCGCGAATTGAAACCGGTGCAGGGCCAGATTTTGCTCAACGGCGAGTCTTTGTTGCAAGCCAGCGGGCCGCGCATGCGTGAGTTGCGAGGACAGTCCATGGGCATGGTGTTTCAAGAGCCCATGACGGCTTTGAATCCGGTGATGACTTGCGCAGACCAGTTGATCGAGGTTTTGCGTGTGCACACCCGACAAAGCGCAGCTCAAAGCCTTCAGACGGTATTGGCCATGCTGGAGCGAGTGCGCTTGCCCGACCCTGCTCGCATGGCCCGAAGTTTTCCGCACCAACTCAGCGGAGGGCAACGCCAACGCATGGTGATTGCCATGGCCATGTTGCTGAAACCGGCTTTGTTGATTTGTGATGAACCGACCACTGCACTGGACGTCACCACTCAAAAAGAAATTCTGGCACTGATCGATGAGTTGCAAAAAGAACAAGGCAGTGCCGTGCTCTTCATCACCCACGACATGGGGGTGGTCGCCGAAATCGCCGATCAGGTGTTGGTGATGCATCAAGGGCAAATGGTTGAGCAAGGACCCAAACTCCAGGTCTTGAAAAATCCAACTGCAGCCTACACCCGAAGTTTGCTGGCAGCCGTGCCCAGTTTGCATCCGCCTGAGGTGCCTCGAAGCCCGCCCACCAGCGCGCTGGTGTTGCAAGCGCAGCACATCACCAAGACTTATGTCAGCCATGATTGGATGGGGCGCAACCACTCGCACACCGCTTTGAAAGACGCGTCGCTGGCATTGCACGGGGGTGAAACAGTGGGCATTGTGGGCGAGTCAGGCAGTGGCAAAAGCTCCTTAGCCCGATGCCTGATTCGCCTGATCGCCCCCACTTCGGGTGAGATCTTTTGGGGTGAACAGCCAGTGGCCCATTTGAGCGAACGGGCTTTGCGCCCCTTGCGTAAAGCGGTGCAAGTGGTGTTTCAAGACCCCAACCGGTCTTTGAATCCACGTCGAACCGTGGGTCAATCATTGATGGAGGGGGCCATCAACTTTGGATGGACGAAAGAGCAAGCCGAGCAACGTGCTCAACAGTGGATCCAGCAAGTTCAATTGCCCGTCAGTGCTTTGCAACGCTATCCTCATCAATTCAGTGGCGGCCAGCGTCAACGCATCGCGCTGGCGCGAGCATTGGCATGCCAACCCCAAGTGTTGGTGGCCGATGAGGCCGTGAGCGCACTCGATGTCTCAGTCCAAGCACAAATATTGCAATTGCTGCGTGACATCCAACAAAAACTGGGACTGGGATTGCTGTTCATCACCCATGACTTGCGCGTGGCCGCTCAACTTTGTGATCGCGTCCTGGTGATGAGCCAGGGTGAAATCGTTGAAGCTGGTCCGACTGCCCAGGTGTATGCGAAGCCACAGCACCCCTACACCCGTCGATTGTTTGCATCCGCCCCCAAGGGTCTGGAGGATTTGTGACACGTGTCCTGATCGCTGGTTATCAGCATGAAACCAATACCTTTGCGCCCAGCAAAGCCGACTGGGCTGCGTTTTGTCGGGGCGACTCGTTTCCGGCCTATGAACGCGGACAAAACATGCAAACGCAGTTGACCGGCGTCAACATACCGATCGGTGGCTTCATCGACGAGGCCAAAACACGTGGCTGGCAATTGATTCCCTCGGTCTGGGCCGGGGCCATCCCATCGGCCCATGTGACTCGCGATGCCTTTGAGCGCATTGCCAGCGACATCTGTGAGGACGTGCGCCAAGCCATGCAACAGGGCCTGGACGCGGTTTACCTGGATTTGCACGGGGCCGCAGTGTCTGAGCACTTGCAAGACACCGAGGGCGAGTTGCTGGCGCGCGTGCGCCAATTGATTGGCCCACGCCCCTTGGTGGCCAGTTTGGATTTACATGCCAACGTCACCCCACGCATGTTGGCTCAGGCCGATGCCCTGGCCTCGTATCGAACCTACCCTCATGTGGACATGGCCCAAACCGGCGCCTTGGCGGCACAACTGCTGCAACGGCGGTTTGCTTTGGGTCGACGCGAAGCCTTGAGCGTCCATCGCCTGCCTTTTTTGATTCCGCTCAATGCCATGTGCACCCTGGTACAGCCCGCTCAAGGCATTTACGAACAACTGCGCGCGCTGGATCAACGCCACGACAGTGTGCTGAGTTTTTGCATGGGGTTTCCGGCAGCCGACATCGAACATTGCGGTCCTGTGCTGTGGGCCCATGCAGCCCAAGAAAACATGGCCCGCGCAGCGGCCGATGCTTTGCTGCACTTCGCGCAAGATCCTGGCCAGTGGAGACAAGAATTGCTGTCGCCTGCCAACGCGGTTTCACAAGCCATGTCTTTGGCGCAGCATGCCACTCGCCCGGTGCTGATCGCGGACACCCAAGACAACCCAGGCGCTGGAGGTGACAGCAACACCACGGGCATGTTGCATGCGCTGCTGCAACAAGGCGCCGGTAGGCGCTATCCTGGCCAAGTGGCATTGGGCCTCTTGTTTGACCCCGAAAGTGCGGCCCGTGCCTGCGCCGCAGGGGCAGGCGCCGAGATCGATCTGGTTTTGGGCAAGTCCGTCCATACCCACACCGGTCCCAGCGATGCGCCTGTGCGCGGTCGCTTCAAAGTCACTGCCGTCAGCGATGGCCGCTGCTTGCTCAAAGGCCCCATGATGGGTGGCCTGACCGTGAAGTTAGGCCCCAGTGCCTGCGTCGAAATCGACGGGGTGCGTGTGGCCGTCACCAGCGGCAAGAAGCAACTGCTCGATCGCGAGCTGATGCGCATGGTGGGCATTCAGCCCGAAGCCATGAAAATCATGGTCGTCAAAAGCTCGGTGCATTTCCGCGCCGACTTGCAACCTCATGCCAGCCACGTGCTGGTGGCCCAAGCCGCAGGCCCCATGGCCGCCGACCCTGGGCAATTGAATTGGCAACACCTCAGCCCACTGACCCGCACCCGCCCCTGAAAGGAATGCCCATGAAGTTGACTCAATGCACAGCCGAGCAATTGTTGCAAATGTACCGAACCGGCGCGAGTTCACCGGTCGAAGTCACCCAAGCCGTTTTGGCCGAGATCGAGCGGCTCAATCCACGCCTGCAGGCCTTTTGCCTGATCGATCCCGCACACGCGATGGCCAGCGCACGCGCCAGCGAAGCAAAATGGCAAGCCCATCGTCAGCATGGCACTGCAGTGGGCGCCTTGGAGGGCGTTCCCACTTCAATCAAAGACCTGGTGCTGACCAAGGGCTGGCCCACTTTGCGCGGCAGTCGGGGCATCTCGCCCAATCAAGCTTGGGACATCGACGCACCTGCAGTGGCCCGTTTGCGCGAGGCGGGTGCGGTGTTGTTGGGCAAGACCACCACCCCCGAGTACGGCTGCAAAGGCGAAACCAACTCACCCCTGAGCGGCTACACACGCAACCCCTTTCACACAGAACGCACACCCGGGGGCTCTTCGGGCGGCGCAGCCGCCGCGGTGGCGGCGGGCTTGGGCCCGCTGGCCATCGGCACCGACGGTGCAGGCAGTGTTCGCATCCCTGCAGCATTTTGCGGCAACGTGGGTCTCAAGCCCAGCTTTGGACGCATCCCGGCCTACCCTTTGTCGCCGTTTGGTTCGGTGGCCCATTTGGGTCCGCATGCCATGAGCGTGACCGATGTGGCCATGATGCTGCAAGTATTGAAGCAACCCGACGCGCGAGACTGGACTTCGCTGCCCCCCGATCCACATGACGACACCGTGGGACTCCAAGATGGCATTCGAGGCTGGCGCATCGCCTACTCACCGACTTTGGGTTATGCCAAAGGGGTTCACCCTGAAATCGCAGCCGCACTGGACGGCGTGGCCCGTACCTTGCAAGACCTGGGCGCCATCGTCGAGCAGGTCGATCCGGGCATCGAAGATCCACTGGACATCAGCACGGGGTTGTGGTTTTACGGGGCCTGGCAAGTGTGGCGCAACCTCACCCCTGAACAACAAGCGGTGGCCGACCCTGACTTCAAAGCGCAGGCCTTGGTGGGCGAGACCATCGATGCCAACACCCTGCATGTATTGACCCAACGACGCGGTTTGCTGGGCTCGCACATGCGCCAGTTCATGACCCGTTACGACCTGTTGCTGACCCCCAGTGTGGCCGTGCCCGCATTTGAGGTCCGCGCTGCGGGCTCAGTGCCCATGACCCCCGAGGCCATGTTGGGCTGGACACCGTTCAGTTACCCCTTCAACTTGACCCAACAACCCGCCATCACCGTGCCTTGTGGGTTGACCACCGATGGACTGCCCATGGGCATGCAATTGGTCGGTCCCATGTTTGGCGATGGTCGGGTGTTGCGAGCTGCGCGGGCCTATGAAAGCACCCGCATCACGCCCCGACCCGTGCTTTAAAGTCAAGCTCGTCTGCGAGTTGACTGCATGTGGGGGATAATGTCCACATGACATTTTTAGCACTGGATGTCGGCAATACCCGGCTCAAATGGGGTCTTTACGACCGCCCAGAGCCAGGTGCGACCTTGTTGCAAAGTGGTGCGGTGTTTTTGGAAAACATCGATCACTTGGCCGAGCAAGAGTGGAAGAACTTGCCACAGCCTGATCACATGCTGGGCTGCGTGGTGGCTGGCGAAGCCATTCGCCGGCGGGTCGAAGAACAAATGGAGCTGTGGGACATTGCACCACGTTGGGTGGTGCCAGCCGCCCGTGAGGCCGGGGTCACCAATGGATATGACCACCCGACTCGTTTAGGGGCCGACCGTTGGGTTGCGATGATTGGTGCCTATGCCCGCATGCGAGATCATTGTCCACCCGATG
>CAWUNN010000058.1:0-8438 GCA_963923185.1 uncultured Limnohabitans sp.
TCGTGGGCTCGGAGATGTGTATAAGAGACAGCGTTCGGCCAGCGCCCCCACCGGCAAAGAAAACAGCACATAAGGCAACCAGTGCGAGACCACGGCAAAACCGCCCAGCACAGGGGAATTGAATTTTTGAAACAATACCCAGTAACTCACCACATGTTCGACGTTGTCGGCCACCATGGTCAGCAAAAAACCCAGCACCAGCCGACGATACTGTGGCAGGCGCAGCGCCTCAAAAGCAAGACTCATGGTTGCGCGGCCGCCCCAGATAAAAAACTTAAAATATCAGAACATGAAAACATACAAGTATTATGACTTCATCATGGCCGCCTTCGTGTGCGTGCTGCTGTGCTCCAACCTGATTGGGGCAGCCAAGGCGGCCCAGGTCAATTTGCCTGGGCTTGGGCCCGTCACCTTTGGTGCCGGTGTCTTGTTCTTCCCCATCTCTTATATTTTTGGCGACATCTTGACCGAGGTGTACGGCTACGGCAAAGACCGTCGCGTGGTGTGGGCCGGCTTTGGTGCGCTGCTGTTTGCCAGCGTGATGTCATGGGTGGTGCTGAGCCTGCCTGCTGCGGCCGATGACTTCAACCGCGACTACCAAACCCACTTGAGCGCGGTCTTTGGCAACACCCCTCGCATCATGGCCGCATCGGTGCTGGCGTTTTGGTGTGGCAGCTTTGCCAACAGCTATGTGTTGGCCAAAATGAAATTGCTCACCCAAGGAAAATGGCTGTGGTCACGCACCATCGGCTCGACCTTGGTGGGCGAGGCGGTCGACTCGGGCCTGTTTTATGTGCTGGCTTTTTATGGCATTTGGCCCACTGATCAAGTCGTCGCTGTGGCGCTGGCGCAATACGTGCTTAAAACCTCTTGGGAGGTCGTGATGACCCCCGTGACCTACAAGGTGGTGGCCTTTTTAAAAGCCAAAGAGCACGAGGACCACTACGATCGCCACACCAACTTCACTCCGTTCAAGCTGAACTGACAGCGCCCGTTCCGACAGCCTTGTTGGAGTGGTGCATCTGGCAAACCCTGATGGTCAGCCTCAGGGTTTGATTCTTATCATGGTCGCTCACCTCTATTGCCTAGGAGCATCGGATGAATCAGTGGTTGTGCAAAGTCTTGGGCTTGGCCTTGTTGGTCTTCGGGCTTGGTCCCGTGTGGGCTCAAAAATCCACGCAATTGCATTGGTATGGTCAAGCCGCTTTCAAAATCGAAACCCCAAGCGGCGGCGTGTTGCTGATTGACCCTTGGCTGAATGTGCCCACCAACCCAGACAAACAGTCCATCGACAAACTGGGCCGTGTGGACTACATCTTGGTGACCCACGGCCACCGCGACCACATCGGCGAAGCCGTTGAAATCGCCAAAAAAACCGGCGCCGAGTTGGTCGCCCCCTATGGCTTGCAGTTCAACATGAAGTCGGTGCTGGGTTATCCTGAAAAACAAGCCACGGGCGCCACCGGTGGCAACATCGGCGGCCAAATCATGCTGCCCAAAGCTGGCGCCAAAGTCACCTTGGTCCATGCTGCCCATGGCTCGGACATCACCCCACCCACCATCGCCGAGCCTGCTGCGGGTGGCTTGGCCGCCATCCATGCCGGCAACCCCGTGGGTTATGTCATTCAAATCGATGGCGGTCCGACCCTGTACCACACCGGCGACACCGATGTGTACCAAGACATGAAGCTGATCCCCGAATTCTTCAAAGTCGACCTCATGTTGGCTTGCATCGGCGGGCACTTCACCATGGACCCCAAGCGTGCGGCCTTGGCGGTTGAATGGGTTCAGCCCAAACAAGTCATGCCCATGCACTTTGGCACCTATGGGTTGCTGGCCGGCACCCCGGCGCAGTTCAAAGCGGCACTGACCCAGCGCGGCATCGGGGATCGCATGATCGAGATGAAACCAGGCGAAGACCGCGCCCTTTAAGGCCGACACCCACAGGCCCTCCACATGATCCGCATCCAAGACGCGGGTCATCTTGTACTCAACCTGAACAGGAGCAACAGTCACATGACTTCCAGCCAAAGACGACAAGTATTGAAGTGGATGGGCACTTCAGCCATGGTGGGTGCCAGCCCCGCGCTGATGAGCTCGGCTGTTGCGCAAAACAATTCGACGGTACCGCCTCAGGGCATTGGACATCGCATCAAGCACGTGTCCTACAGCGATCAGGGCGGGCGTCCCGACGGTGTGCAAGTCATGTACAACCGCCAGCATGTGTATGTCGGGCACATGTTCAGCGATGGCGTGACGGTGTTGGACGCGCGCGACCCGCGCAACCTCAAGCCGGTTTGTTTTTTCACGGCAGGCGCGGGCACCCGAACCCACCAGATGCAAAACCACGGCGACATCATGCTGCTGGCCAATGGGGCCAATGTGGTGTCCATGCAGTCGTACAACGATCAGCGCGGTTACTTTGAAAACAACCTGGCCGACAGCATCAGTCGACGCCGCAAATTCAGGTCGGGCTTGTCGATTCACGACATCTCCAACCCCAACGAATTTCGCGAAATCGCCTTTCTCGAAATGCCTGGCTTGGGCGTGAACCGCATCGGCTGGCAAGGCGGTCGCTATGCCTATGTGTCGGCACACTTTGATGGCTTCACCGACCACATCTTGTGTGTGGTCGACCTCAAAGAGATCACCCGTCCCGAAATCGTCGCCCGTTGGTGGCTGCCCGGCATGAATCGCGCGGCCGGCGAGACACCCACCAACCCCAAGGGCAAGCGCTTTGCCCTGCACCATTTGCTCAGCGATGGCAAGCTGGGTTATGGGGCTTGGCGTGATGGCGGCTTGACCATCCACGATTTGTCCGACCCCACGCAACCCAAGTTGTTGTCCCACATCAACTGGTCACCTCCGTTTCCGGGTGGCACCCACACGCCGTTGCCACTGCCGGGCCGGCAATTGGCCGTGGTGATCGATGAGGCCAATGCCCAACGCTGTGCCAAAGGCCTGTTCCATGGGTTTGTGCTGGATGTGCGGGCCCCACAAAACCCGGTCACCATCGCCACCCTGCCCACGCCCAACGAGCGCGATTACTGTGCCTCACCAGGCACCTTTGGGCCACACAACCTGCATGAGAACCGGCCTGGCTCATTCCAAAGCGAAGAGCTGATTTTCTCCACCTACAACAATGCCGGCGTGCGCGTGTTTGACATCAAAAATCAGTTTGCCCCCAAAGAGATCGCATATTGGGTGCCCCCCGTGCCACCCAAGCTGATCGACCCGCGGCCCAACATTGCTCTGGACGCCAAAACCGCCGACCTTTACGTGTTGCCCAACGGCCTGATCTTTGTCAGCGACTGGAACGCCGGCATGCATGTGCTGGAGTACCAGGGCTGAACCCTTTGCAGTCCATCATTTGGACAAAAAATCCTGGATGGCAGCTGCGGCCTTGGTGATGCCGACCACGCCATCGAGGTGACCTCGGTCGCCCTCGATCACAAACACTTCGGCACGACCGCCCTGCGCCTTGAAACGCTCGGCGGCCTTTCGGGCAAACTCGGGCGGAAACACCAAATCAGAAGAGGCCGGCACAAACAAGATCTTGGCCTTGATCTGACCGATTTCTGATTCGACGTTGTACAGCTGATTGGCTTTGGCCATGTAAATCGAATGGTTGGCATCGGTGCTGCTTGCTCGGGCCATGGCCGTTTTTTGCAGCATGTCTTCGATTTTGAATTGCTGGTCCATGGCTTTGGCTGGATCTTGATCTGCATGGGCCCATTGGTAGCCAAAGCTCTTGTCAGCCCAACCCCAGTGGCCAGCGGTCAGGGTGACTGTTTTCAGCGCCATGGCCAGGCCATCGACGGGCTCCTCACGTCCGTAATAATCACCGTGGTTCCATTTGGGGTCCAACCTGATCGGGTCGACCCACAGGTCCAGCAGTCCGATCACCCAAGGTGAAATCGAAAACCCAGGCCCGATCACATGGATCACACGCTCGACCTGATCGCCATACAACACACCCCACTCCATGGCCTGTACCGAGCCCCCGGAAGCACCCGCGACCGCCTTGAATCTTTTAATGCCCAAGGCATCGGTCAAGGCTTTGTGCACGCGCACCGAGTCGCGCATGGCCACCAACGGAAACCTCATGCCGTAGGGCTTGCCCGTGCTGGGGTCGATCGATGCGGGGCCCGTGGTCGTGGTCATGGGATCTTTGACATTCAAATTGACCAAGGTGTCGGCCGAGACCACAAAGTATTTGTCGGTATCGATGGGCTTGCCCGAGCCAATGATGCTGTCCCAATACCCAGGCGCCGGGTCGCTGTCTTTGTATTTGCCGGCCGCATGCGAGTTGCCCGAATAGAAATGGGCAATGAAGATCGCATTGTCACCTTGTGCATTGAGTCGACCATAGGTCTCATAGCCCACGCGCACGTTTTGGATGGTTTGGCCTGCCACCGTGGTGTAACTGGGCAAGCTGAACTCCTTTTTTTCGACCCGTGCGTCATAGGCCCATGCCGAGGGCCCAAGCAACGCTGCAGCCAAAGCTGCTGTCCACGCCCAGACGAAAGCCCCACACCGATGGCCAACAGAGACTGATTGCATATTAGGTTTCATGAGTTCTCCCTCGTCCGTTGACCCATTTTTGCTGACCACCCCAACCCATTGCCAGAGCAGCCGCTCACTGCTGGATGCCCAGCAAGCGACAGGCATTGCCAAAGTAAATCTTGCGCGCGTCATCGACACTCAGATCCAGCTCTTGCACCGATCGAATGCCCTCGCGGATGAACATGGGCCCTTCTTCTGGATCAAACGGACAGTCACTGGCAAACACCACATGATCAGCGCCAAAAAAATCAAGCCCGCAACGCAAGGCCGCGCTGGACCCACCCAGCACCGTGTCGCCATAAAACATCTTGAAGTATTCGATCGGGGGTTTGGACAAGCTTTTCAGAACATGGGCCTCAGAGCCGTCGGCACTGCGACTGCCCAATTGAGCCCACAGGGTCTCGGCACGCCCTGAGAAATAAGGCAACATGCCACCACAGTGGTGGGTGATCAGGCGCAGCTGCGGCAGTTTTTCCAACAAGCCAGAAAACACCATGCGCGCCATGGCCACGCTGGTCTCAAACGGCCAACCCAAGACTTGCCAGATTTCGTACTTGGACTTGTCTTCCCCTGCGTAATCTGGCTTGGACGCAGGACGGGTGGGATGCATCCAAACCGGTTTTTGATGGTGCAAGGTGATGCGCTCAAAAATCTGAAACACATCGGGCTCATCCAGCGCTCGGCCATTCACACTGCTGAGCACCTGCACCCCCTTGGCCCCCAATTGCTCAATGGCATGGTCCATCTCAGCCAGGGCCGCCGTGGGGTTGTTCATCGGCAGTGAGGCCACAAAGCCCGGGAACTGCTGCGGCCATTGCCGACAGATCTCGGCCATGCCTTCGTTGGCGATGCGAGCATAAGTTGGCGAGACATCAGGCCCGCCCAGCATGTCGGGTGAAGGCACCGCCAATGAGATGATTTGCTGCACATCGGGGAACTGCTTCAACATCTCGACCCGCGCCGGCATGTCCCACAACATGCGCAAATGGCTCATGCGCTTGACCATGCCAGGCTCTTTGCCATGTTGCTTGACCAATTCCAAATAAGCCAAGGGCATCACATGGTTGTAAATGTCAATTTTGGGTGAGTTCATGGTGTCACTGTTTCCAACGCAAGTCAGTCGGCCACGATGCCGGCATCGCTCACGACTTTTTTCCAGCGCAGCAAATCGTTTTTGATCAAGATCGAGAATTGCGAGGGCGTGTTGGTGCTGACGGTCATGCCCTGCTGGGCCAAAGCGGCCTGGACATCGGGTTGATTGAGCACCTGGACAAAATCTTTGTTCAAACGCTGAACCAGTTCAGCAGGGGTGCGTGCGGGGGCCATCACACCGTACCATGCATCGACGGCATCCATGGCATGGACGCCTTGCTCTTTGAAGGTGGGCACATCTGGTGCTGAGACACTGCGGATCGAACCTGTGGTGGCCAACCAGCGCAAGCGACCTGCTTGGACATGCGGACGCAAAGAGTGAACCGTGGCAAACATCATTTGCACTTGGCCACCGATCAAATCGGTCAGCGCCCCTTGCACCCCCTTGTAGGGCACATGCGTGGCTTGCAGCCCCGTGCTTTGTTTCAACAACTCCATGGCCAAATGGTGTGGCGTTCCATTGCCGGGCGAGGCGTAATGCATGCCCTCGGCCTGGGCTTTGGAGTTGGCAATCAAGCCCGCCAGATCTTTGGCTTTGAGCTGCGGGTTCACGGCCAGCGCATAGCCGGCTTCGGTCAATTTTCCGATGGGCTCAAAGTCGCGCACCGGGTCATAAGGCAATTTGGCATAGACCGCTGGCGTCATGGTGAAGGTGTTGATGGCCATCAACAGCACATGCCCGTCGGCTGGCGCTTGCGCCACATGAGCCGTGCCCAAGTTGCCACTGGCACCGGGCTTGTTGTCCACAATGACCGGTTGCTTCCAACGCTCGCTGAGCTTGGGCGCCAAAATGCGAGCGATGATGTCACTGCCACTGCTGGCCGTGTAGGGCACCACCAAGATGACGGGCTTATCCGGAAAAGCCCAAGCCGATTGGACCACCCCACACAGGACCAGCAAGCATTTACTCAGGCTTGACACCGGCTGCCCCAATCACTTTGGCCCATTTGTTGATTTCTTCTTGTAAAAAAACAGCTGCTTGTTCTGGCGTGTTGGCCACCGGGTCCAGCCCCAATTTGTCAAAGCGCTCACGCAACTCAGGGCTTTGCAAAGCTTTGGCGGTCTCTTGTTGGACCCGGTTGATGATGTCCTTGGGCACCCCCGTGGGAGATAAGAACATGACCCAGGTGGCGGACTCTAACGCGGGCCCTCCGGCCTCGGCCACGGTGGGCACTTCAGGTGCGCTTGAGATTCGCTTGGCTGAGAACATGCCCAATGCTCTGATCTTGCCCGCTCGCACATGCGGCATCAGCGACACCGGCGTGTCCACCAAAATCTGAATGTTGTTGCCCATCAGGTCTTGCAAGGCCGGTGCTGTGCCTTTGTAAGGAATGTGCACCATTTGCACTTGGGCTTGCAACTTCAAGTACTCAGAGGTCAAGTGTGCGGCCGAGCCAATGCCTGAAGAACCAAAAGAAATTTTGTTCGGATTGGCCTTGGCATAGGCCAACAACTCTTTGACGTCTTTGGCAGGAAACGACTGGTTGACCGTCAGGATCAAAGGGGTGGTCCCCACCAACGTGATCGGTGTCAATTGCTTGGCCGGGTCAAAGTTCAATCGACCCGCATACAGGCTGTGGTTGGCCGCATGCGCGGCCAGCACCGACAAAAAGGTGTAGCCATCGCCTGCCGACTTGGCCACCACTTCGGCCCCCAACAGCGAATTGGCACCCGGCTTGTTCTCCATCACGATGGTCCAACCGGTGTTTTCTTGGACCTTTTGAATGACGATTCGGGTGACACTGTCGGTCAAGCCCCCCGGGGTGTAGGGAATGACCCAGCGGATCGGCTTTTGCGGCCATGGGGCCACGCTGGGCGCTTGGGCCCAAGCACCCAGCATGGACCCCAGCAAGGCACCACACAACAGACGTTTGATGTTCATGAATGAAGTCTAGGCGAACTTTGAACCGCCTTGGCGCTCACACGCCAAGGAACCTTTGCCATGCTGCACCTGTGTGGCCTGGATCCACTTAAAACTTGTATCCCACGCTCAACCCCACGGCCGATGGATTCACGGTCAGGTCCAAGGTTTGCCCACTGGTAAAGGTGGCCCTGGTTTTCAATGGAGTCATGCTGTAAAAAGCATCCAAAAACCAACGGCGATCCAATGCCCAAGTGACCCCCAACTGAGCCGTGTAGCTCCACCGACTGTCCACCTTAAGCCCCGTGGCTGAACCCCCCGGATTGGTCAAAGCCGTCAGCGTGCTGCTGCCCTTGGCGTTGAAAAAATAGGCATAAGTCAGGCCAATGCCCGCATAGGGTCGGATGACATCGCTAGGCTCATTGAAACGGTACTGGGCCACAACCGAGGCAGGCAAGGCTTTGACATCGGCCAGTTGACCGGCACCATTCAAGGCCCCGTCTCCGTACAGCTTGTGCTTGAATGGCAACGCCAGCGGCAGATCCACCGAAAAATGATCGGTATACATGTACGTCACCCCGCCCAACAGATTGCTGGCAGAGCCGACATCGGCTTTGGTCCCACTGAAACTGGGGGCGGTCATGTTGCCGCTGTTGACGTGTGGGGTGATGGTTCCATACCCCCCCCTGACCATCCAATCGCCAGCTTGCTGAGCCGATGCCACCGTGATGATGCCCATCGAAGTCATCAGTACCCAACTTTTCAAAATGGTTTTCATGTTCTGAATCCTTTCGACGGCTTACATCCAACCCGCCAAAGCCAGATGCTTGGCGGCCTCTTGAGCCAGCAACTTGTAACC
>CAWUNN010000059.1:0-8286 GCA_963923185.1 uncultured Limnohabitans sp.
GGCTGCCCTTGCCATGAATGGTGATGTGGAACTCGTTGCTAGAGGCCATGACCGGTCCAGGACTGACAGCAAAGCTGCCCACCTTGGGGCCAGGCCAGTTGTGCATGCCAAACACAGCTTGCATGGGGAACTCTTTGAACAGGCCGTCTTTGATCATTTCACGGGCGCCACCACCCCCCTCCTCAGCGGGTTGGAAAATCACATACACCGTGCCATCAAAGTTACGGTGCTTGGCCAGATGCTGGGCCGCTGCCAACAACATGGCGGTGTGTCCATCATGGCCACAAGCGTGCATCTTGCCCTGATGCCGGCTGGCGTGATCAAAGGTATTGAACTCTTGCAACGGCAAAGCGTCCATGTCTGCACGCAAACCGATGGCTCGGCCACTGTCACCGCCTTGGATGATGCCCACCACACCTGTGGTGCCCAGGCCTCGGTGAATCGGAATGCCCCATTCGGTCAATTTGGTCGCGACCAAATCGGCGGTGCGGTTTTCTTGAAAGCAAAGCTCAGGGTGCGCATGGATGTCACGCCTGATGGCCACGATCTGGGCCGCTTGGGTCACGATTGAGTCGAGCAGGTTCACGGCTGCATCTCCGGTCTACTTAAAAGTTCAGTTTAACGCTTTTTGCAGTTCGGCTCATCCGACGTGACCCATGGGTCTGTCGCTAAAGGGGTCCCAGCTGAGACAGCGATGCCCATTCAGGGCAAACCCTGAATTCAAAAACTGCTTTTTTTGGTCCGCGAGAGGTCCACGCCCAATTGACGCAGTTTTCGATACAAATGGGTGCGTTCGAGCCCGGTTTTTTCAGCCACCCGGGTCATGGATCCGTTTTCACGCATCAGATGAAATTCGAAGTAGGCCTTTTCAAAAGCATCGCGCGCTTCGCGCAATGGCGCAGACATGTCAAACGATTGCTGATTTTCGTTCAAGGCAGCAGGCATCGGGGCGATCACCTTGGCCGCCACAGCGACCGCTGTCGACGGTGGTGTCGACGTGGGCTGGGCCAATGGGCTGGACGAGACTTTGCTGGCTGGTGCGATCTGGCGACTCAAGCCCTGCTCTACGGCTTTGAGCAGTTTTTGCATGGTAATGGGCTTTTCGAGGAACGCCAGAGCGCCAATGCGTGTGGCCTCGACTGCAGTCTCGATGGTGGCGTGACCGCTCATCATGATGACAGGCATGTCCAATTGACCGGCGCTGGACCATTCTTTGAGCAGACTGACTCCATCGGTATCTGGCATCCAAATGTCCAGCAACACCAGATCTGGACGTTGCTGTGCCCGGGCCTCGCGAGCCTGGGCCGCGTTTTCTGCCAACTCAACTTGATGCCCTTCATCGTTCAAGATTTCAAACAGCAAGTCGCGTATGCCCAACTCGTCATCAACCACAAGAATGTTTGCCATAAATTGGTCAGCCTTTGTCCGCGTGTCCTACGGTCTCCAATGACAATGATACTTGAGCGCCCACCACTTGTCCGTTTTGCTCCAGGTTTTTCAACTCCAAGCGAGCCCGGTGCTCGTCAGCAATTTTTTTAACCACCGCCAATCCCAGCCCCGTGCCTTTGGGTTTGGTGGTCACATAAGGCTCGAAGGCGCGTTTGAGAATGCCCTCTGGGAAACCGCTTCCCGTGTCGCGCACGATCAGCCGCACCCTTTGGCTGTTGGTGCTGTATTGAGTCAACAGGGTCACCTCGGGCTCAGGGCTGCCCTCAGAAGCATCCAGTGCGTTTTGCAACAAATTGTGAATGACTTGGCGCAACTGCTGAGCATCGCCCCAAACCGCAGGAGCGGCATCATCCAATTGAATTCGCACGGGCGCAGTTTGATGTTCACTTAAATAAAGTTGCATCAAATCACGCACCAAGGCATTGAGTTTCACAGGCGCCAGTTCCGCCTGAGGCAAACGCGCATAGTCACGAAATTCGTTGACCAAGCGTTTCATGGCATCGACTTGATCGACGATGGTGCGCACCGATTTGCCCAGTAAAGCGCGGTCGCCATCTTGTAATTTAGGCTCCAGCTTCATGGCCAAGCGCTCAGCAGAAAGCTGGATCGGGGTCAGGGGATTTTTGATCTCGTGGGCCAAGCGCCTGGCGACCTCGCCCCAGGCCTGAGCACGTTGGGCCGAAACAATTTCAGAAATGTCATCAAACACAAGCAACCAGGCTTGATTGGGCAAAATCGCACCTCGAGCCAACAAGGTGATGGCGCCGCTTTCTTCCATGGGGCCGGGTTGGCGCGCCAAACGAGAGCCCGATTGCAGTTCAAAAGATTGCTGCCAATGGTCAAGTCCGTGCTCGGATCGTTCTTTGGCCAGGCCTTCAAATTGGCGCACCACATCGCAACCAAAATCAAGCAAGCCTTCGATATCGGCCAAAGCTTTGCCTTCGTGTGCCGCCAAGGGCACCCGCAAGATTCGCGTCGCACCAGGGTTGCACGAAACCACTCGGCCTTGAGCGTCCAACACAATCACACCTGCGGTGAGGTTGTCCAAGATCGTCTGCAGATTCGCTCGAGCCAGGTTGGCTTGCTCCATGCTGCGCTCGACGGTGTTGCGCGCATCGGCCAATTGCCGGGTCATTTCAGCAAAAGCACGCGTCAGACCATCCAGTTCGTTTTGGCCCCACAGCACAGGCTTGGGTCTAAGGTCCCCCGAGGCCACATCACGCACCCCCGCCACCAGCACCAACAACGGCCTGGCCAATTGATTGCCCAGCACCACAGCCAACAGCACAGCAGCAAACACCGACAAGAACAAACTCAGTGTCAAGGTACCGATGTACATCTGGCGCAAGGACGATCGTGCCAACGAACGTTCTTGGTATTCTCGATTGGCCGCTTGTACCAGCAATGCGTTGTTGACCAAAGTTGGCGGCAGCTCTAGTGACACTTGCAACACCCTGGGCTCTTCGATGCTGTCAATGCGTGGAGCCGAAACCAACACCCACACCCGCACCTGAGAAACAGCCCCCACCATGGATGGGGTGTCCTCAAGCCCTTCGATTTGGGTCCAGACGCCTCGGTTTCGAACTTGGCGCAAGATCACCGGTGAGGGTCGTTCGGGATTGAGTTTGAAGCGAGAGGCCCCAGCACTGCCCAATGGATTGCCAGACAGGGTGAACAACACCACATCTTGCGCCCCCAACTGAGTCCGAATTCGATCCAAAGCCAATACCGCTCGGGTTTCAGACAACTCACTCAATTGGGCGGCGGCGCCTTGGGCTTTGTTGGCCAAATCTTGGGCCAACGTATCGAAAGTGGCACGACCCAAATTCAAACCTGCATCAAGCGCCCCTTCGACCCGTACATCAAACCATGCCTCAATGGATCTTGAAACAAATTGATAAGACACCGAATAGATCAGCAAACCAGGCAAAAAACCGACCAAGGTAAAAATCAAAGCCAAATTCAACAGCAAACGACTGCCAAACTTTCCTTTTCGCCAGCGCACCGCCAATCGCCACACAATGGACAAAATGGCCACGACCAAGATCAAGGCCACAGCCAGGTTCAATGCAAACAACATGGGCAGGTAGCTGGCATAGCGCTCCCACCGATCGGTGGCCTGCATCAGGAAAAAAAACAAGACCAGGCCCAATGCCAAGATCACGCCTAAGCCCACCAACCAAAACCAACGTGGCACCCCTTTGGCCAACGCCGAGTCGCTGGCGGTCATGGCTGGGCTCCGGGCTTGAAGAGGACTGAGCGCTGCGCAGCCAAACCCCATTCTCCATCTGAGGCGCCACTCAACCAGGGCCTGAGAAGAGGGTTGGCTTCGAGCTTGAATCGAAAATCCAACCGGTATTTGGCGTCCGTGTCAGGCACATCAGAACCCATGCTCCATGCGCTGATGCGTTGAAGAGATGACAAGGCATCGGACAATTCGTCGTAATGTTGTCCAACGCCCAAGCCTGCGTTTTCAATGGGTTGGTTGCTGACCTGGACACGGTAACGCCGAGTCAGTGGCTGATAAGTCAAACGCCAATAGCGCAGCGATCGCAGCACCACCTTGTCCCACCAATACCATCGGTCCTGGTAAAGGGTGGCTTCGGCACTGAACAGCAATGGCACCCCACGGTGCAAGGCTTCATCCACCTGGGCAGGCAATTCAAAAGACATTTGAGCACTGATTTGTAAAGTGGCATCCAAGCGCTCAGGTTTGAGATGGTCAATGCGCACCCCTTGAGCCCAAATCAGGGCCGGCAGCATGCATGCCCACGCCAGCCCTGACAAGCGCAAGCTTGCCCAGACCGAATCAAACGGCTTTTTGCAACAAAGCGTAAAAAAATCCATCAGGCTCACAGGCCTGATTGTCCCCGACATCACCCGGATTCAAGCCAGCAAACGGGACTAAATGGCCTGGTGCGGGGTGAATGATGGCTTGGGTGTTGTGCGCAACAAACGCTTGTACCTGATTTTCGCCTTCGATCTTGAAGACCGAGCAGGTGCAATACAACAAAAAACCTCCGGGCTTGAGCAAGGGCCAGAGCTTGTCCAGCAGGTTTTTTTGCTGCCGGGCCAAGTTGGACAAGTCTTGTGGCCGACGCAACCAAGCGATGTCAGGGTGTCGGCGCACAATGCCCGAGGCCGAGCAAGGGGCATCGAGCAAGATGCCATCAAATGTTTCATGGGCCTCGGCCCAGGCATCGGGTGCAGCGGCATCGGCCACTCGAGTGCGGGCCTGCAACCCCAATCGCTCTAGGTTGTCTTGCACGCGATGCAAACGCTGGGCATCGACGTCCAGCGCCAGCACATCCACGTCGGCGTACTCCAATAAATGCGCCGTTTTGCCCCCTGGTGCCGCACAGGCATCGAGCAGCTTCCAGCGTCGGCCTGCCGGCGCAGGCCCCATGGCATTGATCAGCAAAGGGGCTGCCATTTGGGCCGCCAAGTCCTGCACTGAACATTCTCCCTGGGCAAAACCAGGAATCTGCTGCACAGGCAGGGGTTGTGACAAGCACACGGCCTGATCTGGCAAATCTTGCACCTCAATGCCAGCGGCATGACAACGTTTCAACCAGTCGGCTTTGGTCGTGCGCCGGGGGTTGATGCGCAACACCATCGGGGGTTTTTGGTGCGCATGTCTCAAGATGTGCTGCCATGCGTCAGGGTGATCTTTTTGCAATTGTTCCACCCACCACGACGGGTGATTCCAGCGTGCTTCGATCTGGTTTTGCACTTGGCTGAGCAAAGCCTCGCGCTCGCGCTGGCAACGGCGCAAGCAAGCATTGATCAAGGGTGCCAGCGCCCTCAGCCGTGGCTGTGCTTTGGCGGCCTCAACCGCTTGACTGACCAAAGTATGTGCGGCATAGGGCGGTGGATCTTGGGTCAGCAAACCCAAGGACAAACACAACAAGGCATCGACCGCTGGGGCAGGAGGCTTGGGCACCAACACCTGACGCAAAGCACGGCTCAGCCCCCAGTGACGCAAGCCGCTGAGCAGCAAAGCCTGCACCCCAGGGCGCAAAGCGGGCGGACACTGACCCAACCACTCGGTGCTGGACTGGCCCGACTGCACAGCATTCAAACCGCGCGCCGCCCACGTCAATTGGGCGGACAAAGCAGGGCTCGAGTTCATGGGCCTTCCTGCAGCGGACAAGCGGGCCGAAACTGGAACAAGCGAGCCACCAAAGTGGCCGGCCACATCTCAATGGCCTGGTTGTATTGCTCGACCGCCCGATTGAATGCCCGGCGCAAAGGTTGTGAGAGCAAACGCTGCTCTTGCCATTGCAAGCGCAGGGGCTCAGGCAGCAAACCCCAAGGCGAAACCTTGAGTTCATCCCAGGTGTCCTCAAACAAGCGCCAGGACTGATTGAGCTCTTCGATCGATTCGGGCAGCAAGCTGTGCTCTTGCATGCGAGCCATCGCGACTCGAGCTTGCGTGGCCGATGTGCTCAGACGACGCCAGCAAGCGGCGATGTGCAAAGCGTCTGAGTTGGTGCGATGACTGGTCACGTCTGCGACCGAATCCGAAATGGCTTGTTGTGCCAATTCGGTCAATCCAGTCAGCGCAGTCATCAATGGGGTGTATTGCACGGCCACTTGGGCGCGCAAGCGCACCAACCGGTTGTAAGCCCCTAAGGCCCAAAACACGGTCAAGGCAACCCACACCCAAAACCAACCCGATTGGTACATGGCGCCATGTTAACGGCATATGGCCCCAACCGGTGCAACTGCCATGCTGTGCGTGGCTTGTAGTGATCAAAAAAAGGGGGGCACTAGGCCCCCTTGGTGATGGGGTCAGGGGCGCAGCGCCCCCATACCCTCATTTTGAGACGATCAAGCCTCTGAATTGCTGGCTGCCGCTTGATCGGCAGCCAACTCAGCAGCTTCGGCTTCGGCAATGGCGCGGCGCTCGGCCTCGTCCATCTGGTCCTTTTCCTTGCGTGCTTTGTGATACGCCATGCCAGAGCCGGCAGGGATCAAACGACCCACAATGACGTTTTCTTTCAAGCCGCGCAAATCGTCGCGTTTGCCCATGATGGCCGCCTCGGTGAGCACCCGAGTGGTTTCCTGGAAGGAAGCCGCCGAGATGAACGAGTCGGTCGACAAAGAGGCTTTGGTGATGCCCAACAACACGTTGCTGTAAGTGGCCGGCAACTTGCCTTGTGCTTGCAGCGCTTCATTGGTGTTGAGAATCTCAGAGCGCTCGACTTGTTCGCCAGCGATGTAGGTCGAGTCGCCTGCGTTTTCAACGACCACACGACGCAACATCTGGCGCACGATCACTTCAATGTGCTTGTCGTTGATCTTCACGCCTTGCAAGCGGTACACATCTTGCACCTCGTCCACGATGTAGCGAGCCAGCTCTTCCATGCCCAACAAACGCAAGATGTCTTGCGGATCTGCAGGACCATCGACGATGCTCTCGCCTTTGTTGACCACCTGACCTTCGTGCACCAAGATGTTTTTCTCTTTGGGCACCAGCTCTTCCCACACCTTGCCTTCAGGGTCGGTGATTTGCAAGCGAACTTTGCCTTTGGTTTCTTTGCCAAAGGACACGGTACCGGTCATCTCGGCCAAAATGCCTTTGTCTTTCGGGCTGCGGGCCTCGAACAGTTCGGCCACACGTGGCAAACCGCCGGTGATGTCTCGGGTCTTTTGCCCTTCAACAGGAATGCGAGCCAGCACTTCGCCAGGGCCCACTTCTTGTCCATCGCGCACCTGAATCAAAGCACCAACTTGGAAACCGATGGTCACCGAGTGGTCGGTGCCAGGAATCTTGACTTCTTTGCCGCTGGCATCGATCAATTTGACCTGAGGGCGCACCACTTTGGCAGCGCCTCGGCGCTTGGGGTCGATCACCACCAAAGTAGACAAGCCGGTGACTTCGTCGACCTGCTTGGCCACAGTCAAGCCTTCTTCGATGTTTTCGAATTTTACTTGACCGGCAAACTCGGTGATGATGGGTCGAGTCAACGGATCCCAGTTGGCCAAATTGGTACCGGCCTTGATTGTCTGGTCGGCTTTGACCGTCAAAGTCGCACCATATGGCACTTTGTGACGCTCACGCTCGCGACCATGCTCGTCTTGAATGATGATCTCGCCTGAGCGCGCAATCACCACCAACTCGCCTTTGGAGTTGGTGACGTAGCGCATGGTGCTGTTGAATCCGATCAAGCCATTGGACTTGGCTTCGACGCTAGAGGCCACGGCCGCGCGAGAAGCGGCACCACCGATGTGGAAGGTGCGCATGGTCAACTGTGTACCAGGCTCACCGATGGACTGAGCAGCGATGACACCCACAGCCTCACCCACATTGACCAAGCCGCCACGACCCAAGTCGCGGCCATAACACTTGGCGCACAAGCCAAAGCGAGTTTCGCAATTCAGTGCTGTGCGAACCT
The DNA here is from genome assembly GCA_963923185.1 of uncultured Limnohabitans sp. GTDB lineage: Bacteria > Pseudomonadota > Gammaproteobacteria > Burkholderiales > Burkholderiaceae_C > Limnohabitans. Next base: position 7,851 of record CAWUNN010000059.1, read on the forward strand.
TGACTTCGTCGACACCGAATTGCTCGAGCACATCGATGACGTCTTCGTCCAGCATTTCGCCAGCGGGCACCAGCACCGCACGTGTTTCAGGATGCAAGATGTCTTCGGCAGCAGTACGACCCAACACGCGTTCGCGCAACGATTCGATGACCTCACCGCCTTCGACGATGGCGCGCATCAACTGACCATCGCTGGTGCCGCAATCGTCTTCGGTGACCACCAAATCCTGAGTCACGTCCACCAAGCGTCGGGTCAAGTAGCCCGAGTTGGCTGTTTTCAGCGCCGTATCGGCCAAGCCTTTGCGCGCACCGTGGGTCGAGATGAAGTACTGCAACACATTGAGGCCTTCACGGAAATTGGCCGTGATGGGTGTTTCAATGATCGAGCCCTGTCTCTTATACACATCTGACGCTGCCGACGATCTACTCTGTGTAGA
>CAWUNN010000060.1:0-8269 GCA_963923185.1 uncultured Limnohabitans sp.
ACACAGAGTAGATCGTCGGCAGCGTCAGATGTGTATAAGAGACAGGGTCAATGTCGACCTGATTGGCAATCATGGTCGCTGCGGCGTCGGCCTGGGCCGCCGTGGCCGCCAACACCGTCACACTGTCGGCGATCCCCAACGAAAAGCTGCGCCCGCTCCAACCGCTGGTGGCCACCCCCCCAACGCCCGCATCGGCATCCAGGTCAAACTGGGCGTCTGTTCGTGCCCCACCAGGCGCTTGGGCCTGGGATAAGGCTTGATGGATGTCAGACACCACCCCCAATCGCCAACGCTGGCCGGCGCTCAGGTGCAAGGCAATGTCCCCACCGTTGTTGACGCTGGCACGAAGCACGCCAGCTCGAGCGTAGTGGCGCAGCAGGTGCTGCGCCACCGCTCCTGCCACCGCAGCCATCGGTGTGATGAACCCTTGCTCGTCCACTCTGGCCAAAGGTTGGCAGGCTTGCCACATGGTGCGCGCCACTGGGCCCTTGAACGGATTGGCAGCACCCACTTGCACTGGGCAGCGCAACAGGGGCAACTCTTGAACCAACTGCAGCAATGTTTTTTCAAATTCAGTCCAGGCACTGGCGTGGGCCGCAGCCACGGCATCAGGCTGACCCTCGGCCTGAATGATCAAATCGATGGGGCCATGGCACCACCGCTGTCGCGTCTCATCCAGAACAAAGCGCTGCGCCTGCATGAACGTCAACCCAACATCGGTGGATGATGCAAAGGCCAAGGCTGGCCTTGCGGGACATGCCAAACCCGTTGCTGGGGTGCACCATCGTTGTGCCAAGCCCCATGTTGCAAGCTGTCGGTGAGGTTGCGCACAAACCCCATGTGGCCACCCAAAGCCTGGTAGTCAGACAGCCGCATCGAAAACTCAATCGGGGCCACGATGGCCGGCGTGGGAACGGTGCCGAAACTGCGTCGCGGCATGCGCGTCACATCGGACATGATGGTGATGCCCCCGCCAGGCCAGACATAAGCCGGGGCACCGCCCATGGTCACATTGACCAAGGCCTCTTTGATGGCCCGAGTCAGCCGAATGGGGTTGTCGGTGACGCCAGCACGCAAACTGCCCCCAGCGCCTGCCAAAAACAGCACACTAACCAGCGATGGTTCGCAGTTTTCACCGATGCGTTCGACCACTTGGCGCACGGCGTCTGGCATGCCTGCCGGTTGGGGTTTGAGTTGATCGTCCAACACAAACCAAGCCGAATGCTCTCCGGTGGTGGACGTCATCAGCAAACGCAAGCCCGGCCAAGCCACTTGGGGATCCCAGGCCTCCAAAATGGACAACGGGTCATTGATGTCTGTGCCGCCCCAACCATTGCCAGGGTTGGCCACCTGAAAATACCGTCCCGGCGTCGATTTGCGTCCTCTGATGGCGATGCCACTGGGGGGCATGTTCAGGCAACGACCTGCCTGGTGTTCGGTCAGCACGCCGGTGATGTGGTCATCGACCACCACCACCTCGTCGCACAGCCCCAGCCACTGCTGGGCAAAAATGCCGATCGCGGCCGAGCCACAACCCACCCGCATGCGTTGCTCAGGCGTGCCGTTGACGATGGGGGCCTGCCCCGCTTGCAAGACCACCTTGGCGCCTTGGTCAATGTCGACCTCGATGGCCTCTTGATTGCCCAGCGATTGCATGGCGTCCAACGCCATGCGTCCTTCTTTTTTGCTGCCACCGGTCAAGTGATGCACGCCCCCTAGACTGAGCATTTGCGACCCGTATTCGGCGGTGGTGACGTGGCCGATGACCTCGCCTTTGAAGCGAACAGCCGCTTGCTCGGGGCCCAAAAACCGATCGGTATCGATTTTGACCTTCAGGCTGCAGTAACTGAAGATGCCCTCTGTGACCACGGTCACCATGTCCACACCGCGCACTTTGCTGGCCACGATGAAGGGCGCAGGCTTGTAGTCGGGGTAGGTGGTCGAAGCGCCGATGCCGGTCACAAAATAATCAGGGTCATCGCTGGCACTGACGCATTGGGCACGCTCATCGGTGAGCGCGGGCCTGGGCTCATGGATTTGGGCAGGCTCTGCGACGGCGCAACTTTGCCGCAACCAAACCACAGGGTCCAGTCTGACCAACACGCCCCCCTGGTTGGCATAACGGTCACAGGCCCCTGAGCGCCCCTCTGTGATTTGGCACAAGACCGGGCAAGCATTGCACTCGACTTTATGGGCCGCCATGTGCTCGTTGCGGGGCGCGGCACGCTCAATCCCCAGATGCGGTCGGGTCTCTTCCAGGCCTGGCAAGCCATCACCCTTGGTGTATTGCGTCATGCTTGATGCCTTGCGGTTGGATGGTCATCACAAAAAGTCATGAAAGCGGCACCACAATGGAGCCAGGTTGCTATGGATTGGCGTGTTCACTGCATTTTCATGTTGTAAACACTACATGAAATACAATATATTTCAAGACAGTTGTTTTCACAAGAGGGGTTCTCATGGTGTCGCCGCCTGATCCCCAGACAGGTTGAACCCATGAGTGCCTTTCACCAAGAAAAAGTATTGACCGTTCATCATTGGACCGATCGCTTGTTCAGTTTCACCACCACGCGCGATCAAGCCCTGCGTTTTTCAAACGGTCACTTCACCATGATTGGCTTGAAGGTCAATGGCAAACCTCTGCTGCGTGCCTACAGCATCGTCAGCCCCAATTACGAAGAACACCTCGAATTTTTAAGCATCAAGGTGCCCGACGGCCCCCTGACCTCCAAGTTGCAGCACATCCAGGTGGGTGACGAGATCGTGGTCGGTCGCAAACCCACAGGCACCTTGCTGATCGATTATTTGTTGCCTGGCAAAAACCTGTGGATGCTCAGCACCGGCACTGGCATGGCCCCTTTCTTGAGTGTCTTGCGCGATCCCGAGACTTACGAGAAATTTGAAAAAGTCATCTTGGTGCATGGTGTGCGAGAAGTCAAAGAACTGGCCTACCACGACTACTTGACCCAAGAATTGCCACAACACGAGTTGCTGGGTGAGATGGTGCGCGAGCAATTCTTGTACTACCCCACCGTCACCCGCGAAGCCTACAAAAACCAAGGGCGCATCACCGATTTGATTGATAGCGGACGATTGAACGCCGATCTGGGATTGCCCGCACTGTCCCGCGAGAACGACCGGGTGATGATCTGTGGCAGCCCACAAATGCTGCGCGACCTGAAAAAGATGTTGGAAGAGCGCGGCTTCAACGAGGGCAACACCAGCACCCCAGGCGACTTTGTGATCGAACGGGCGTTTGCCGATCAATAAATCCCCATTGCGTCATGGCCACGGCACGCAAAACGACCCAATCAGCACCGTTGGGCGTGCGTGCGTTGTCAGCTCAAGCCACGCGCGAAAAAATACTCAAGGCCGCCACCCAGGTCTTTGCCAAACACGGCTACCAAGGCGCTAGCGTCGAGAAAATCTCGCGTGCAGCCCAATCGGTCGATCGCATGATCTACTACTACTTTGGCAGCAAAGAGGGTCTTTTCACTGAGGTGATTGAAGGCATCTATCAGCGCATGAACGAGGCCGAAGCCAAATTGCGGCTTGATACAGCCGACCCAGTCTCGGCGCTGCAAGAGGTGATCGCCTTTGTGCTGAGTTACTACCGCGCCAACCCTGAGTTCATCACGCTGCTCAACACCGAAAACCTGCTGCTGGGTCGACACATTGCGCGCTCGCCCAGAGCGGCACAGTACTCATCACCCGCCGTTGGGGTGATCAGCGACATCTTGGCGCGTGGTCAGCAGCAAAAGATGTTTCGCCCTGACTTGCAGGCCCGCCAGGTCTACTTGTTGATTGTGTCCACCGGCTACTTTTTGATGTCCAATCGCTACACGCTTTCGGCCTTTTTGGGTGAGCGCGTCGACTCGCCAGAAAACACCCAAGCCTGGAAAGCCTTTGTCACCGATGCGGTGTTGCGCACCGTGTTGACTTCACCACCCATACCAGGAGACCCCCATGGCCACAGCCGTCGTTGAAGAGAAATCAGGCAAAGTCGTCATCAAAAACATCGGCTTGTTGCTCTCGGGCGACATTGATCAGCCCATCTTGCAAGCCGATACCCTCGTGATTGACGACGGCATCATCACGGCAGTGGGCCGAGAAAAAGACTGCGACACCCAGGGCGCCAAAACCGTGATCGATGCGCGTCAAACCTGCGTCGCCCCGGGCTTGATCGACAGCCATGTGCACCCCGTGTTCGGTGATTGGACGCCACGCCAAGGTCAATTGGGCTGGATCGATTCGACCATGCATGGGGGCGTGACCACCATGATCTCGGCTGGCGAAGTCCACCTGCCCGGTCGACCCAAAGACATCGTCGGCCTGAAAGCTTTGGCCATCACGGCGCAACGCTCGTTTGCCAATTTTCGCCCTGGGGGTGTCAAGGTCTTGGCCGGCGCCCCGGTGATTGAAAAAGGCATGACCGAGAGCGATTTTCAAGAATTGGCCGCAGCAGGTGTGAGCCTATTGGGTGAAGTGGGCTTGGGTTCGGTCAAAGCCGGCTACGAGGCCAAAGAAATGGTGGCTTGGGCTCGCAAGCATGGCATTCAAAGCACCATCCACACCGGAGGACCCTCCATTCCAGGATCGGGCTTGATCGACAAAGACGTCGTACTGGAGGCCGACGCCGACGTGATCGGGCACATCAATGGTGGTCACACGTCCTTGCCCGAGGCTCATGTTTGCGAGCTGTGCGAAAAATCATCCAGGGCCATCGAAATCGTTCACAACGGCAACGAGCGAGTGGCCATCGCAGCCGCACGCGCGGCGCTTGAATTGAAGTGTCCGCACCGCATCATTTTGGGCACCGATGGCCCAGCGGGCTCGGGGGTGCAACCTTTGGGCATTTTGCGCATGATCGCCCTGCTCTCTAGCCTGGCCAACATCCCGGCTGAGCTGGTGTTTTGTTTTGCCACTGGTAACACGGCACGCATCCGAAATCTGAACTGCGGCTTGATCGAAGTGGGCAGAGCCGCTGACTTGGTCTTCATGGACAGGGCTCAACACACAGCAGGTCGTACGCTGCTTGAGAGCGTGCAATTGGGCGACATCCCAGGTGTGGGCATGGTCATGATCGATGGGCTGGTGCGTTGCACACGCAGTCGCAACACCCCACCGGCCACCGAAGTGCCTGTGGTGCTTTGACGCTAAGGGTGGTCAAGCCAAAAACAAGGCCTGAAGTTCGCTTAAAAAATCAAAGCCGCGCTCGGTGGGTTGGACCCGGTTGCCTGAGCATTTCAACAAACCCTTTTGCTCGGCCTGATCCATGGGTTTTTGGATGGCACTCAGAGGCAGGCCTGTGCGCTCGGTGAACACAGACAGCTCAAATCCGTCTCGCAAACGCAAGGCATTGAGCATGAACTCAAAGGGCAAATCGGTGCGCTTGACTTCATCGAGCTGAGCCAGTGCATCGCCAGCCATCGCCCCTTGGATGTAGCGCTGCGGATCGCGCCACTTGATCGTGCGCATGATGCGATGGGCAAAACTGATCTTGCCATGGGCTCCAGCGCCCAAGCCTAAATAATCTCCAAATTGCCAATAGTTTTGGTTGTGCACGCACGCATGACCTGGTTTGGAGTACGCCGACACCTCGTATCGCTGCATGCCCGCCGACACGGTGCTTTGGGTGATCTGATCGAGCATGTCATAAGCCGAGTCTTCATCAGGCAAGGCGCTGGGTGGGTGCTTGGCAAAGTAGGTGTTAGGCTCGATGGTGAGGTGGTACAGCGACAGATGCGGGGGCGCAAACGAAAACACTTGGGTCAGATCGGCGGCCAAGTCTTGCGCATTTTGTCCAGGCAAGGCGTACATCAAATCGATGTTGTAGGTGTCAAACACCTGTGCCGCCTCTGCCACCGCATCCAGCGCCTGTTGGCGATCATGAACCCGCCCCAAAGCCTGCAGATGTCCGGGGTTGAAGCTTTGCACGCCCACTGAGAGTCGGGTCACCCCGGCTTGGCGAAAGGCTTTGAAGCGGTCTTTCTCAAAGGTGCCTGGGTTGGCCTCCAGCGTCACCTCGCAATCGGCCACCCAACGCAACCGTGCACGCAAATCAGACAGCAAGCGCTCGATGCCCTGACTTGAAAACAAACTGGGGGTGCCCCCGCCAATGAAAATGCTTTGTATGCTGCGGCCCCATATCAGCGGCAGGCTGGCGTCCAAGTCGGCGCAAATGGCATCCAGATACTGTTGTTCGGTCTGCGCCAAATCGGCGCCGCGCCACTCATGCGAATTGAAATCGCAATAGGGGCATTTTTTCAAACACCAAGGCAAATGCACATACACAGACAGCGGTGGCAAAGCAGACAGCTGCAAGGTACCGGGTCGCATCCAATGGGCCAAGTCAACATTCATGCCAACCAACGCTCTTGAATCAATTGCACCATTTGACGGGCAGCTTGGCCACGATGGCTGCGCAGGTTTTTCAAATCCGAGGGCATTTCTGCAAAAGTCATGCCGTATTGGGGCAAGTACATCACCGGGTCAAAACCAAAACCATTGCTGCCACGCCGCTCGCGCGTGATTTCACCCACTGCTCGGCCCATGGCAATCAAAGGCTCTGGGTCATTGGCGTGTCGCACCGCCACCAGGGTGCTGACCAAAGCGGCACGGCGCTGATCCACTTGGGCCATTTGCTGCAGCAAAGCTGTGACATTGTGATCATCGCCTTTGGGGTAACCAAAACGGGTCGCATAGTAAGCCGTTTGTACGCCTGGCTCACCGCCGAAGGCATCGACACACAAACCAGCGTCGTCGGCCAAAGCAGGCAAACCACTGTGGGCGCTGGCATGACGTGCTTTGGCCAAGGCATTTTCGACAAAGGTATGAAAAGGCTCTGCAGCCTCTGCAATGCCCAATGCGCCTTGCGCCAGCAGTTGCAAGCCCAAAGGGGCCAACATGGCTTGCAACTCGTTGAGTTTGCCCGCGTTGTTGGAAGCCAGCACCAAATCACGCATCATGTGGCCAAGGCCTGGGCTTGGGCGGCGATCAGCTCTCGGATGCCCTTTTCGGCCAACGCCAGCAGGTGATCCATTTGAGCGCGGGTGAATGGGACACCCTCGGCAGTGCCTTGCACTTCGACAAAATGCCCAGCCCCGGTCATGACCACGTTCATGTCGGTGTCGCAGGCTGAGTCTTCGGTGTACTCCAAATCGAGCAAGGCCAACTCACCCAACATCCCCACCGAAATGGCAGCCACCGCTTGAGTGATGGGGCTGGCGCTCAATCGACCTTGATCAATCAACCATTGCACCGCATCACAAGCCGCCACATAAGCGCCGGTGATGCTGGCCGTGCGGGTGCCGCCATCGGCTTGCAAGACGTCGCAATCGATGTGGATGGTGCGCTCACCCAGCTTTTTCAAATCAAATACCGCCCTCAAAGATCGGCCGATCAGGCGCTGGATCTCTTGTGTGCGACCGCTTTGCTTGCCACGGGCAGCTTCGCGATCGCCCCGGGTGTGGGTGGCGCGGGGCAACATGCCGTACTCTGCCGTCACCCAGCCCTCGCCACTGCCTTTTTGGTGTCCAGGCACCTTTTCTTCGACCGATGCCGTGCACAAAACCTTGGTGTGGCCAAACTCAATCAAGACCGACCCTTCGGCATAACGGGTGTATTGGCGGGTGATGCGCACCGCTCTCAACTGATTGGGCGCGCGATTGGCGCGCGAGGCTGGCATTGCAGTGGTCATGTCAATGGACTCAAAGTGAAACCGCAATTGTCGGGGATAATTCAGGTTTTGGACCATCACCCATGCCCCTGTACAGCATGACGGGCTACGCCAGTGCCCAACTGGACTGGCCCCCCGCCGATCAAGAGGCCCCTCGACGCCAACGCCTGGGGCTGGACATTCGCTCGGTCAACAGTCGCTTCCTGGACCTCAGCCTGCGCATGCCAGATGAAATGCGCAGCTTTGAGGCCCCGTTGCGCGAGCTGATCATCAGCCACATCAAGCGTGGCAAAGTCGAAGTGCGACTGCACCTGGATCGAACGGGCTTGACTGGCCCATCTGAACCCAGCCCGCAGTTGCTGCAAAACCTCAACCGCCTTCAAGACAGTGTGCGCGCTTGGCTGCCACAAGCCCAACCCATGTCGGTGGCCGAAGTCTTGCGCCTGGCCGAAGGGCAAAACAGCATCCCTGAATTGCCTGCCAACACCGTGAGCAGCCTGTGCAAAAAAGTACTCAAATCCTTGAATGAGGCCCGCCAGCGTGAAGGCGAAAAACTGGCCCAGGATTTGATCCTGTCTCTTATACACATCT
>CAWUNN010000061.1:0-8240 GCA_963923185.1 uncultured Limnohabitans sp.
GCTCGGTGAATTCAAGCTTGACGCGCAAATCGGGCTTGTCAGATCCAAAACGATTCATCGCTTCGGCATAAGCCATGACGGGAAACTCGCCCAAGTCGATGTGCAGCACTTTCATGAACACATGCTTGATCATGCCTTGGAACATGTCGCGAATTTCTTGCTCAGTCAAAAACGAGGTCTCGATATCGATCTGAGTGAACTCGGGCTGACGGTCGGCCCTGAGGTCCTCGTCTCGGAAGCACTTGGTGATTTGGTAGTAGCGGTCAAAGCCAGCCACCATCAACAACTGCTTGAACAACTGTGGCGATTGAGGCAACGCAAAAAACTGTCCATCATGAACCCGGCTGGGCACCAAGTAGTCGCGCGCACCCTCGGGCGTGCTCTTGGTCAGCATGGGGGTTTCGATGTCGACAAATCCGTGTTCGTCAAGGTATTTGCGCACTTCCATGGCCACTTTGTAGCGCAGCATCAGGTTGTTTTGCATGTAGGGGCGGCGCAAATCCAGCACCCGGTGCGTCAGGCGCGTGGTCTCGGACAAGTTCTCGTCATCCAGCAAAAAGGGCGGAGTGACTGAGGGGTTGAGCACCTTGAGTTCGTGGCACAGCACCTCGATCTTGCCGCTCTTGAGGCCTTCGTTGGTGGTGCCTTCGGGTCGCGCGCGAACCAATCCAGTGACTTGAACGCAAAATTCATTGCGAAGACCCTCAGCGGCCTTGAACATGTCGGCTCGGTCAGGGTCGCACACCACTTGCACGTAACCTTCGCGATCGCGCAAATCGACAAAAATCACACCCCCATGGTCTCGGCGACGGTTGACCCAACCACACAGTTGCACGGTTTGGCCCATCAGGGCTTCGGTCACCAGACCGCAATAATGAGAACGCATGGACATGATGTTTGACTGAATGACAGGGCCCGTGGCCCTTAAGGTTTGAAAGAAGCAGCCGCGCTGAGTGCTTGGACTTGTTCGTCTGGCACCACAGCCCCCATCGAGATGATGTAGGTCAAGGCTTGATCGACGCTCATGTTGAGTTCACGCACTTCGGACTTGGGCACGATGATGAAATACCCACCCGTGGGGTTGGGGGTGGTGGGCACATAGACACTGAGGTGATCACCACTGAGGTGCGCGGCGACCTCTGGAGCGGGGGTGCCGGTCAAAAAAGCAATGGTCCAGCAACCCTGGCGCGGGAATTGCACCAACAAGGCCTTGCGAAACGCATTGCCATTGCTCGAGAACAGGGTGTTGGAAACTTTTTTGACGCTGGTGTAGATCGATTTGACAAACGGGATGTTGGTGAACAGTCGATCCCACTGTTTGAGCATCCACCGACCTGCGACATTCGAGACAAAGGCCCCGGTGACCCACAGCAGGGCAAACAACAAGGCGACACCCAGACCGTGGTTGCGATTGAGCACCAGCAACCAGTTGTACTGACCGTCGGGCACCACCACGTCGATGGCGCCCAGCAGGCCCGAAAAAACCCCCTCGAGCAAGCCGTACAGCCAAGTCATGACCCACACCGTGATGGCCAAGGGCAACCAGACCAACAGGCCAGCGATGAGGTATTTTTTGATGTGCATGGCCGCTTTCAATGGCAAGCGCAAGAAGCACCACAACCGCCACTGACAGATCCTTCACTGGAAGCAGCAGGGGCAGAGGCGGCAGTGGTGGTGGCAGATTCCGAAGGTTTGCTGTCGGCGGTGTCGCCGCCAGCAGTGCTGGTGCTGGTGCTGGTCCCCGAGCCGCCACGGAAATCGGTGACGTACCAGCCCGATCCTTTGAGCTGAAAACCTGCCGCTGTCAGTTGTTTGGCAAACGTGCCTTGGCCGCAGGCAGGGCATTGGGTCAACGGTGCATCGGATATTTTTTGCAACACGTCCTTGGCATGGCCACAGGACTCACACTTGTAGGCGTAAATGGGCATGATGGACCTCAAGGAAAGGGTTGGGAAACCCACCATTATAGGTCGTCAATCACCCTCAGGTTTGAGACAAAACCACCCGGTGATGACTGCCTTTTTGGTTGGCAATGGCCTGCGGGCCCAAGGACCCGATCGACATGCCGGCCACCGAGGCCAAAAGACCCGCCAATTGGGCCGGAAACTCGGCACCCGCGGGGGTGGCCAAAAACAAAACCCAAGCCAGCAAGCCCAACACCATGGCAAAGATCGCGCCCTGGGTACTGGCCCGTCGCCAATACAAGCCGGCGGTCAGGGGCACAAATGCACCCACCAAGGTGACCTGGTAAGCCCCCGAGACCATTTCGTAGATCGACGTGCCTTGCATCAGCACGGCATAGGCCAAAACCAAGGCACTGAAGACCAAGACCGTGATCCGCATGGCCCGCAAACCCTGGCGATCGGACAAATGAGGATGAAACTGCCGCCAAATGTTCTCGGTGAAGGTCACGCTGGGCGCCAACAAAGTGGCCGAAGCACATGACTTGATGGCCGAGAGCAAGGCACCAAAAAACAAGACTTGCAACACAAATGGCATGCGCTCCATCACCAAGGTGGGCAGCACTTTTTGCGGATCGGTGACCATCAATTGGGCGGCCTTCTCGGGCATGATGAGCATGGCACTGACCACCAAAAACATGGGCACAAAAGCAAACAAGATGTAGCACACCCCACCGATCACCGGCCCCCGGGTGGCCGCGTGCACTGAGTTGGCCGACATGACGCGTTGAAACACATCTTGCTGCGGGATCGAGCCCAGCATCATGGTCAAAGCCGCACCCAAAAAGAACGCCACTTCTTTGAAGCTGGCCTCAGGCCAGAACTTGAACATGTTTTGACTCAGGGCATACGAGATCACTTGGTCCGCACCGCCGGCTTGAAAGCCAGCAAAAATGGCCAACACCGACAAACCCACCACCAAAATGATCATCTGAATGAAATCGGTGATGGCCACCGACCACATCCCGCCAAACAAGGTGTAAGCCAAGATCGAGACCACGCCAATCACCATGCCCAAGGACTGGCTGATGGCCTCGCCCGAGAGCAAATGAAAGACCAGGCCCAAGGCGGTCACCTGGGCCGAGACCCAACCCAAGTAGCTGACCATGATGATCAACGAGCAAGCGATCTCGACGCCACGCCCAAACCGTTCACGGTAGTAATCGGCAATGGTCAACAAAGTCATTCGGTACAGGCGAGCGGCAAACAACAAACCCACCAGAATCAAACAGGTGCCCGCACCAAAAGGGTCTTCCACCACCCCACCCAGGCCCGACTGCACGAACCGGGCCGGAATGCCCAACACCGTCTCCGAGCCAAACCAGGTGGCAAAGGTGGTGGTCACGATCATCGCCAGGGGCAGATGTCGCCCAGCGATGGCAAAGTCAGCCGAGTTTTTGACACGGCCAGCGGCCAACAATCCGATGGCGATGGTGACCAGCAAATACACAATGACCAGCGTCAGCAACATGGCATCAAAGGGTCAAAAAGTTTCGGACAAATGAATCCAGATCTGCAAAGCCAACAAACTGGCCACAAACCCCAGACCCAAATAAATCAATACCCGCATCAAGGCTTGGGTGCGCCGCTGTTCTTGCAGCAACTGTTGCATCAAATCTTGATCGCTGCTGCGTTGGGTCAACAAGCGGTCATGCAACAAACGTGGCAATTGCGGCAAGATTTTGGCGTAATAAGGGGCCTGGTTGCGCAACTCGCGCCAAAGGCGTTTGGGCCCCACTTGATCGAGCATCCATTGCTCTAAAAAGGGTTTGGCCGTGCTCCACAAGTCAAGATCAGGATCCAATTGACGACCTAAGCCCTCGATGTTGAGCAGCGTCTTTTGCAGCAACACCAACTGAGGTTGGATCTCGACATGAAAACGCCGCGAGGTCTGAAACAAGCGCATCAACACCATGCCCAGCGAAATCTCTTTCAACGGACGGTCAAAGTAGGGCTCGCACACGGCACGAATGGCCGCCTCCAACTCGTCCACACGGGTCTGTGGCGGCACCCAGCCAGACTCGATGTGCAACTCAGCCACTCGTTTGTAGTCGCGTCGAAAAAATGCAGTGAAATTTTGGGCCAGGTATTCTTTGTCGTATTCGGTCAAAGTGCCCACAATGCCAAAATCGAGTGAAACATAGCGACCAAACGATTCGGGTGCGATGCTCACCTGGATGTTGCCCGGGTGCATGTCGGCATGGAAAAAACCATCGCGAAAGACCTGGGTGAAAAAGATGGTCACCCCATCGCGCGCCAATTTGGGGATGTCAACGCCGGCTTCGCGCAGGCGCTCGACTTGGCTGATGGGCACACCGTTCATGCGCTCCATCACGATGACATCGGTATGGCAAAGATCCCAAAACATCTCAGGGATCATCACCAAATCCAGCCCCTCCATGTTGCGCCGCAGTTGAGCGGCATTGGCGGCTTCGCGCACCAAATCCAATTCATCATGCAGGTATTTATCGAACTCGGCCACCACTTCGCGGGGCTTGAGTCTTCTGCCATCGGCCGACCAACGCTCCAGCCAGCGGGCCATCAGGCGCATCAAATCCAAGTCTTTTTCGATCACGCCCAGCATCTGGGGTCGCAATACCTTGACGGCCACCTCGCGCGGCTGACCTTGTCGGTCTTGCATGATGGCAAAGTGAACCTGAGCGATGGATGCACTGGCCACTGGTTGCCGATCGAATTGAACAAACAATTCATCGATGCGACGGCCAAACGCACGCTCGATGGTGGCCATGGCAATCTCAGAGGCAAACGCAGGCACCCGGTCTTGCAGTTTGGCCAACTCATCGGCCACATCGGCTGGCAACAGGTCACGTCGCGTGGACAGCACTTGGCCGAACTTGACAAAAATGGGGCCCAAGTGCTCCAGCGCCATGCGCAGCCGTTGGCCACGTGGCGCTTGCAAATTGCGCCCCACACCCATCACGCCAGAGAGCATTTTCAAGCCGGCATGGTTGATGCCTTGCAGCACCATCTGGTCCAAGCCAAAACGAAACACCACCCACAAAATGTAAATCGAGCGAAACAGCCTTTTCATGCGCGCTGTGCTCCGGGCACTTTGGCTGCAAATTGGCGCAGACCATCGATCAGCCTTTGTCCCATGACGGTCAGGGCCTGAGCCGGTGCATCACCGACCAAGCGCGCCAAATCTTCACGAAAATCCCAACGCACATGGTCGACCAGCCATTGGATGGCAGAGGCCATCTGGACATCGCCCTCGATGCGCAACGGCGGACGCTGAGCGCGCAAGACATGCTCGGCCAAATCAGTCATGCTGAGATCGCCCCAACTCAAACTCAGATCGGCCGGACGGTTCGAATCAGACGGCTCCAGCAAGCCAGCGGGCGTGAACACCCAGTGCAGACTTATCGCTTGCCAGCGCAGTTGCACACTGCGCCCATTCAAGGCGCGAGTGCGCGTCAAGGCTTCAGGGGACGCCAACAAGACATGGTTGATGAACAACACCGATTTTTGCTGCAACTCATGCAGCAACCAAGGTGGCGGCTGTAGGGCCCCCACGGCTTGGGTCAACCAAGATGGGGGCGGTGGCAAAAAAGAAGCGGGCATCCGCAGATTGTAGGTCCACCAGCGTGTACCTGCCCGCTTTCGGGTGTCATTGAAAGGCCTGTACGCCTGCCACCAGCCAACCGTCGGCACTGTCCTTGGCACGGGTCATGTTCCAAACCTCGCGAAATGGGCTGGGACCGGCCGATTGATGCTCTTTGATCAAACCCGAAAATTCAACGCTGGCCATGTGACCTGAGCCCAGATCTTCAATGCCCAACAATTGAGCCTCAAGGACCACGACTTCGGTTTTGTTGGGCTGGCCACCTGATTGGGCTTCGCGCTCAGCCAATTGCTGGCGAATTTCACCCACCATTTCGTCGGTCATCATGGCTCGCAAGGCCTGCATGTCAGAGCGGTCCCAGGCATCTTGCAAGGTGATGAAATGGGCTTTGGCTGCCGACACAAATCCCTGAACATCAAAATCCTGCGGTATGCCCCAAGGCGTGGCTCGCCCCACCGCGCTGTCTGTGGCATGGGCTTGCCCCGGCGCTTCAAAGTGGGCGCTTCCCTCCCAAGGTCTGGCCGACGCATCGTTGCCGACGTTTTGGGGGTTGTACTGGGGCGCCAAAGTGGCCGATTGAGGGCCTGCGCCTTGAAATGCAAACGATCGACTCGCCGACTGAGTGGGACGACGCAGCAAGCGTCCCACCACCACCATCACCACCAGGGCCAACAGACCGATCAACAAAAACTCACCAAATGCAGCACCCAGTCCCAAGCTATGGGCCAACCAGGCCAATCCCAAGCCAGCGGCCAAGCCACCCAGCATCGCCCCCCAAGGCCGGCGCGCGCTCACCGGTGCGGGCGCAGGGGCCACGGCTGGCGCAGGCGCTGGTGCGCTGGCCGATTGGGGCGGCACAGGCGTGGCGGGCCGAGCGGCCTCGTGTTGGGTGACGTTAGAGGACTGGCGACCCACCGACTGGCCCCCGCCCAAGCGTTTGGATGCTTCGGCTTGCAAAGCCGAGAGGCACAACAAAGCCGCCAATGAAATCGAGATGAAGCGCTGTTTCATCCTTTGTCTCCTGTTGTGGTCAAACCTTGATTCCAACATGAAGTGCCACCACGCCTGCGGTCATGTTGTGAATATCCACATGGCCAAAGCCATTGTTTTTCATGAGGTCTTTCAGCGCCTGTTGGTCGGGGTGCATTCGGATCGATTCGGCCAGGTAGCGGTAACTGTCTTCGTCACGGGCCACCCATTTGCCCAACAGTGGCAAGACCTTGAATGAATAAAAGTCGTAGGCCTGCTCCAGGGGCTTGGCCACCTTAGAGAATTCAAGCACCAGCAGCTTGCCCCCGGGCTTGAGCACGCGCGACATCTCCAACAAAGCCCGGTCTTTGTGGGTCATGTTGCGCAAGCCAAACGCCACGCTGACACGGTCAAAAGTCTGGTCAGGGAATGGCAAATGTTCGGCATCGCAGACCAAGGTGTCCAGCACTTGGCCACGATTGAGCAGGCGATCGCGCCCGGTGCGCAGCATGGCCTCATTGATGTCGGTGTGCAAAACTTGTCCGCTGGGGCCGACTTGTTCCGCAAAAGCACTGGCCAAGTCGCCTGTTCCACCGGCAATGTCCAACACCCGATGACCTGGTTGGATGTCGGCCACCATGACGGTGTAGCGTTTCCAGACCCGGTGCAAGCCCATGGACATCAAGTCGTTCATGATGTCGTAATTGGATGCCACCGAGTCAAACACCCCTCGGACATGGCGCGCCTTGTCACGCTCATCGACGGTTTTGTATCCGAAATGGGTTTGGCTCATGGGGGTGATTGTAGAGACAAGCGGGGCTGGACTCAGTGATGTCCGCAGGCGCCAGCGGCAGGGTCTGGCATGGGCGCATCGCGATCCAGCCCAGCTTCGCTCAAGCGTCGCAAATAGTCCGACCACAGACGATCTTGCTGACTGGCCAGGTGGTAGAGGTAAGTCCAAGAAAAAATACCACTGTCGTGGCCATCGCTGAAAGTGGGCTTGACGCCGTAATGCCCCACTGGCTCCAGGTCGATCAGACCGACCTCGCGCTTGCCGGTTTGCAACACCTCTTGGCCAGGGCCGTGGCCTTGCACTTCGGCCGAAGGGCTGTAGACGCGCAGCAATTCAAAGGGCAAGCGATGGCGCTCGCCATTGGCAAACACAACCTCAAGCACCCGGCTGGCTTGGTGCACGGTCAAATCCAAAGGGGGAGAGGTGAGATCGCTCATGGGTTCAAACCAACACCCTTTCGATGCCACCTTGGTTGGCGGCCGCGACATATTCAGGCATCCAGTGCTCGCCCAAGATGTGGCGCGCCATTTCCACCACGATGTAGTCGGCCTCGAGCAAGCCGTTTTGCAAGTCATCGCCATAGCGTGACAAACCCTGCAAGCAGCTGGGGCAACTGGTGAGAATTTTCAGGTCACCCTGGGCTTGTCCCGTCTTGTGGCGCAAAGCCTGTTCGCTTTTGCGAATCTCTTGTTCTTTGCGAAACCGCACCTGGGTCGAAATGTCAGGTCGGCTGACCCCCAAAGTGCCTGATTCGCCACAACAACGCTCGCTTTTGACCACCGGCGAGCCCAGCAGAGATTGGACCGTTTTCATGGGGTCTTGCTGCTTCATGGGCGAATGACAGGGGTCGTGGTACAGGTACCCCGAGGCCGAAGCAGCGGGCAAGGTGATGCCTTTTTCCAACAAAAACTCGTGGATGTCGATGATGCGGCAG
>CAWUNN010000062.1:0-8206 GCA_963923185.1 uncultured Limnohabitans sp.
AAGTGCCGCGCATGCTGCATGAGCAAGGCCTGGATGGCCTGATCTGCGACAAGCTTCGCTTGAACACGCCGCCGGCCAGTTTGCAGCGCTGGGACGACTTGGTGACCGAGGTCGAGCACCCTCTCGAGGAAGTCAACCTGGCCATGGTGGGCAAGTACGTGGACCTGTCCGACAGTTACAAGTCCTTGAACGAGGCCTTGCGTCACGCCGGCATGAAAAACCATGCGCGGGTGCGCATCACCTACATCGACTCCGAAACCCTGAACCCGGACAACGTCGCGCAACTGTCGCAGTACAACGCGGTGCTGGTGCCTGGTGGTTTTGGCAAGCGCGGCATCGAAGGCAAGATTTGTGCGGCCCGCTATGCCCGCGAAAATCGCATTCCGTACCTGGGCATTTGTTTGGGCATGCAAGTGGCCACCATCGAGTACGCGCGCCACATGGCAGGCCTGAAAGACGCCAACAGCACCGAGTTTGAACCCGACTGCCCACACCCGGTGATCGCTTTGATCACCGAATGGAAAGACGCCGACGGCAGCATTCAAAAGCGCACGCAAAGCTCTGACTTGGGTGGCACGATGCGACTGGGTGCGCAAAGCTCTGATGTGACCCCCCACACCTTGGCCCATCGGATTTATGGCGATGTGGTGACCGAGCGTCATCGCCATCGCTATGAAGCCAATGTGAACTACCTGGACACCTTGCGCCAAGCCGGCTTGGTGATCTCTGCCCTGACCCAACGCGAGCAATTGACAGAAATTGTCGAGCTGCCTCAGGCCGTACACCCTTGGTTCATGGGGGTTCAATTTCACCCCGAGTTCAAATCGACCCCTTGGGATGGACACCCCCTGTTCAATGCCTACATCAAAGCGGCGTTGGATGTGAAGAAATCGCCCCAATTGAGGGCCGTGGCATGAAGCTGTGCGGCTTTGACATCGGCTTGGATCGCCCGTTTTTTCTGATTGCCGGCCCCTGTGTGGTCGAGAGTGAACAGCTGCAAATGGATGTGGCTGGACACTTGAAAGAGATCACCTCGGCCTTGGGCATCGAATTCATCTTCAAGAGCAGTTACGACAAAGCCAATCGATCCAGTGGCAGCAGTTTTCGCGGCCCGGGCATGGAAAGGGGCTTGGAGATTTTGGCGAAAGTGCGGCATGAGTTGAGGGTCCCCGTGCTCACCGATGTGCACTCTGAATCCGAAGTTTCCCATGTGGCCTCGGTGGTCGATGTGTTGCAAACACCGGCATTTTTGTGCCGTCAAACCGACTTCATTCGGGCGGTGGCGCAATCGGGCAAGCCAGTCAACATCAAAAAGGGACAGTTTTTGGCCCCGCACGACATGAAAAACGTCATCGACAAGGCCCGAGCCGCTGCACGCGAGGCGGGTTTGAATGAAGACAATTTCATGGCTTGCGAACGAGGGGCCAGTTTTGGTTACAACAACCTGGTGAGCGACATGCGCAGTCTGGCCATCATGCGAGAAAGCGGTGCGCCAGTGGTCTTTGATGCCACCCATTCGGTGCAATTGCCAGGTGGACAAGGCACCAGCTCGGGCGGCATGCGCGAGATGGTGCCGGTGTTGTCAAGGGCGGCTGTGGCCGTGGGGGTGGCGGGGCTTTTCATGGATACCCACCCCAACCCAGCGCAAGCCCTGAGTGACGGGCCCAATGCCGTGCCCCTGAAACACATGAAAGCCTTGCTCGAGACCTTGGTGGCTTTGGATCGGGTGACCAAATCACAGCCTTTGCTGGAAAACGATTTTCAATCTTGAAAGAACATCATGCCCAGTGCCTACATCATTGCCAACGTCAAAGTGACCAACCCCGAACAGTATGCCGAGTATCGGCGCTGGTCGAGCGCGGCTTTTGAAGCCTACAACGTCGAAGTGTTGGTGCGCGGGGGCGCGGTCGAAGTGATCGAGGGCGACTGGACGCCCGATCGTTTGGTGGTGTTGCGCTTTCCCAGCGCACAGGCCGCCAAGCAGTTTTATGACTCACCTGAGTACGGCCGGGCCCGCACAGCGCGCGTGAACGCGGCCGTCATGCGCATGGTCTTGGTCGAAGGTGTGTGAGTGCGGTTTTAAAAACTTGAGGAAGAACTGGAAATGAGCGCAATTGTGGACATCGTTGGTCGCGAAATTTTGGACAGCCGGGGCAACCCGACGGTCGAATGCGACGTGTTGTTAGAGAGTGGCGTGATGGGTCGCGCCGCCGTGCCCTCGGGGGCATCGACTGGCAGCCGTGAAGCGATTGAATTGCGTGATGGCGACAAATCACGTTATCTGGGCAAGGGCGTGCTCAAGGCGGTTGAGCACATCAACACCGAAATCTCTGAGGCGGTGTTGGGATTGGACGCTTCTGAGCAGGCGTTTTTGGACAAGACCCTGATCGATCTCGATGGCACAGAAAACAAAAGCCGTCTGGGTGCCAATGCCATGCTGGCTGTGTCCATGGCGGTGGCCCGCGCCGCAGCCGAAGAAGCTGGCCTGCCTTTGTACCGATATTTTGGCGGCATGAACGGTTGCCAGTTGCCGGTGCCGATGATGAATGTGATCAACGGTGGCGCCCATGCCAACAACAACCTGGATTTGCAAGAGTTCATGATCATTCCAGTGGGCGCGTCCAATTTCAGGGAAGCCTTGCGCTTTGGCGCCGAAATTTTCCATGCTCTGAAAAAAATCATCCACGACAAAGGCATGAGCATCGCTGTCGGTGATGAAGGCGGCTTTGCACCGAATGTGCCCGGTCACGAGGCCGCCATTCAGATGATTTTGGATGCGATTGCTGCAGCCGGCTATACCGCAGGCGAACAAATTGCCATCGGATTGGATTGCGCTTCTTCTGAGTTTTACAAAGAAGGCCAATATCACTTGGAAGGCGAAGGCCTGGTGCTGGACGCCAACGCTTGGAGCGACATGCTGGCCACTTGGGTGGACAAATATCCCATCATCAGCATCGAAGACGGCATGGCCGAGGGCGATTGGGACGGCTGGAAACTGCTGACCGATAAGTTGAGCAAAAAAGTTCAATTGGTCGGAGATGATTTGTTTGTGACCAACACCAAGATCTTCAAAGAAGGCATCGACAAGGGCATTGCCAATTCGATTTTGATCAAGATCAATCAGATTGGCACACTGACCGAGACCTTTGCCGCCATTGAAATGGCCAAGCGTGCGGGCTACACCGCTGTCATCAGCCACCGTTCAGGCGAAACCGAAGACTCGACCATTGCCGACATTGCCGTGGGCTTGAATGCCGGGCAAATCAAAACCGGCTCGATGAGTCGCAGCGATCGAATGGCCAAATACAACCAACTGTTGCGGATCGAAGAAGACTTGGGAGACATCGCCGTGTACCCAGGCCGCGACGCTTTTTACAACTTGCGCTGACACTCAACTCCAACCTTGCCATGAGCCGCAAACTGACCTGGATCTTGATGTTGATCTTCTTGATCTTGCAGGGTCAGTTGTGGCTGGGGCGTGGCAGTTTGCCCAATGTGATGCACCTGCGAGAGACTTGGTCCAATCAGATGCAAGCCAATCAGCAAGGGCAAATCAACAACCAGCGCCAGGAAGCCGAATTGCGCGACCTGAAAGAAGGCAAAGAGATGATCGAAGAACGAGCCCGGCGTGACATTGGCATGGTGCGACAGGGTGAAATCTTTGTTCAGTATTCGCGCAGCAAACCATGAACCTGGTCTTGTTAGGGCCTGCTGACCGATGGTTGGTCGTGGCCCTGGAAGATGCCTTGTCTGACACCCGCCGCACACCGCGCGACATCGTTTGGGGCTGGGATCAACCCGATGCCACAGCACCCCCCCAGTTTGATCCAGGCGACTTGCTGACCGTTTTGGCCGATGCACCCCAAGCCCCTCTGTGGCGTGAGCATTTGCTTGAACGGAACCTGAGTTTTCAGATGGCACAAGGCGCAGGAGCCGCACTGGTTCAAAACATTCGATACGCGTGGGCCAGGCATGCGCGCAGCCTGGATGCACAACGCCCCGAGATCAGGCCACGGTACTTATCGGCATGCGAAAACTGCGCCGACCCCGAGTGCGAACACCGTTTATTCAAATTGACCAAGCCGGGACTTTGAAGTGGGGTCTTTGAGGACTACAGCCACTGCTGCATCTCAGCCTCGGTGAAACCCGCCAAGCGTCTGGCCTGCACATTGAATGGGGGCTTGAGTCGAGGCGCCCGGTGGCGCTCTTGCAAGCTTTGGTCATGTTCCACTGGGTCCAGCCCTTGGCGTTGGCACAGCCAATGAAACCAGTGATTGCCCACGGCCACGTGGCCGATTTCGTCGCGCAAAATGACATCCAGCACGGCCACGGCTTGTTGAGCCTGCGCAGTGTTGACCTTTCTCAGTTTGGCTTGAATGAGGGGGGTGGCATCCAACCCACGGGCTTCCAGCGTGCGCGGCACCAAAGCCATGCGGGCCGTCACATCGGCTGCGGTTTCGATGCACATGGCCCACAGCCCATCGTGTGCATCAAAATGACCATAATCAAAGCCCAAAGAACGCAAATGATCACGCACCATGACAAAGTGAGTCGCCTCTTCATGGGCCACTCGCCACCAATCTTGGTAATACGCCAGTGGCATGCCAGAGAAACGCCAAATCGCATCCAAAGCCAGGTTGATGGCATTGAACTCGATGTGGCAGACGGCGTGCATCAAAGCGCCCAATCCGGCTGCCGTATAGGGTGAACGCTGCGGCACTTGGCTGGGATGAATGAGGGCTGGGCGTTGTGGCCTGCCTGGCACTGCCGCAGGCTCGGGCCAATGGGTGTCGGCATCAACCGCCACAGTGGGCGAAGAGGGGTCAAGGCTGTGCACCGCACGCACCTTGGCGTCGGGATCGGTCAATTGCAAAGCAGCCAGCGCCAAGGCACGCAGTTCCATCCGTACAATTGTAGTTTCTGAGCTGAATCCAGGATTGTCGACATGGCCATTTATCAACTTGAAGAACATACGCCCCAGTTGGCTCAAGACGCCTGGGTGGCCGACAGCGCCGAAGTGATTGGCCGGGTGAAATTGGGTCAGCGCGCCAGCATTTGGTACCACTCGGTGCTGCGTGCAGACAATGCAGAAATAGAGATCGGTCAAGACACCAACATCCAAGATGGATCGGTGTTGCATTGCGATCCGGGCAAGCCCTTGCACATCGGAGACGGCGTGACCGTGGGCCACCAGGTGATGCTGCATGGCTGCACCGTGGGCGACAACTGTTTGATTGGCATCGGCGCTGTGATTTTGAATGATGCGGTCATTGGCAAAAATTCTCTGGTGGGTGCGGGCTCTTTGGTGACCGAGGGCAAAGTGTTCCCTGAAGGTTCGATGATTTTGGGCAGCCCTGCCAAAGTGGTTCGACAGTTGACGCCAGAGCAAATCGAAGGCCTCAAGCGCATGGCCGAGACCTATGTCGAAAAAGCCGAGATGCATCGTCGCGGTTTGAAAAAGTTGGCCTGATGTCTGAGCTGCGAAAATTTTTGTTTGAAGGGCTGCCCGTGCGCGGCATGCTGGTGCGCCTGAGCGAAGGTTGGCAAGAGGTGTTGCGTCGACGCGCCGCCAGCATCCATGACAGCGAATACCCACCCGAAGTGTGCCGGTTGCTCGGCGAGATGACTGCTGCAGCCACGCTGATGCAATCGAACATCAAGTTCAATGGTGCTTTGATCCTGCAAATTTTTGGTGATGGCCCGGTCAAGTTGGCGGTGGTCGAGGTCCAACCTGACCTCAGCTTCAGGGCCACCGCCAAGGTGGTGGGCAGCGTGCCCGCTGGGGCCACCTTGAGTCAAATGGTCAATGTCCACAACCAGGGCCGATGCGCGGTCACTTTGGATCCACGCGACCGCATGCCGGGACAGCAACCCTATCAAGGGGTGATCTCGTTGTGGGACGACCAGGGTCAGCCGATCGAGCGTTTTGCGCAAGTGCTGGGCCACTACATGCTGCAAAGCGAGCAACTGGACACCACGTTGATCTTGGCCGCCAACGATCAATTGGCTGCAGGTTTGTTGATTCAAAGGCTGCCGGTGCTGGGCGAAGGCAACATCTCGGCCCGTTCAACCCAGGCCGATGAAGACCAAATCGGACGCAACGAGGACTATGCCCGGATCGCCATTTTGGCCAACAGCTTGAAGGAAGAAGAGTTGTTGACGCTGGATGGCCCGACCATTTTGCGGCGCCTGTTCTGGGAAGAAAATCGAGTCGAGTTTGAACCTCTGGTGGGTGAGCGAGCCCCTCGGTTTGCTTGCAATTGCTCGCGCGCCAGGGTCAGTCGAATGATTCAAAGCCTGGGACTGGCAGAGGCCCGAGACATCGTCAAAGAGCAAGGTCAAATCGAAGTCGGTTGTGATTTTTGTGGCGTGGCTTACCGCTTCGACGCCATCGATGCCGAACAAATTTTTGTCGACACCGCACCTGGATCGAACTCGATCCAGTGAAAGTCATCAGCCCCTGGGGTGATGGCGGGCATGCAGTTGTTGCAAGCGCTCGCGGGCGATGTGGGTGTAAATGGTGGTGGTGGAAATGTCTGCATGGCCCAACAACATTTGCACCGCCCGCAAGTCGGCCCCATGGTTGAGCAAATGGGTGGCAAAGGCGTGTCGCAGGGTGTGCGGTGACAAGGGCCGGTGGATATCGGCCGTTAAGGCGTATTTGCGCACCAAAGACCAAAACATCACCCGACTCATGGCTTGTCCAGCGCGCGCGCCCCGGGCCGTGACAAACAAGGCCTCTTGGGCACGCTGGCCCACCAATTCAGGCCTGGCGCTGTCCAAATAACGCTGCAACCACAACGCCGCCTCTTGTCCATAGGGCACCAAGCGTTCTTTGCTGCCTTTGCCCAAGACCCTGAGCACCTGGTCCCCCAACATCAAATCCACCCGGCGCAAAGCCACCAACTCACTGACCCTCAGGCCGCTGGCGTACATCAGCTCCAACATGGCCCGATCGCGAAGGCCCAAGGCCGTGTCCACCGCAGGGGCGGCCAACAAGGCCTCGACCTCGGCCTCGCTCATGGTTTTGGGCACACGCAGGGGTTGACGCGCGCTCAACATGCGCACCGTGGGGTCGACGGTGATCAAGTGTTCACGCAAGCACCAATGAAAAAACCGCCTGAACACCGTCAAGCGGCGGTTCGCGGTGGTGGCGCGGGTTTGGGCATGACGCTGCGCAAAATAAGACTGTATATCGGTTTCGGTGGCCTCTGACAAAGATGGCTTGCCTTGCCGATTCAACCACCCATTGAAGAGGTTGAGGTCGCGCCGGTAGGCCGCCAGGGTCAGCTTGGCCAAGCCATCTTCCAACCACAAAGCATCGACAAAGCGATCGATCAACGGATCGCCCAAGGGTGCAATAAGATGGGTTGGGCTCATCAGTCCAGGTGCAGCTTTTGGGTATCGACTACTTTTTTATAGACCTCGTACTCGGCCTTCATTTGGGCCGCAAATTGCTCGGGCGTGTTGCCCACCACCAAAGAACCGGTTTCTTCAATGCGTTTGCGCACACCCGGGTCTTGCAACGCTTGTCGAGCCGCCGTGCTGATTTTGTCAATCACCTCTTTGGACAAACCCTTGGGGCCCAAGATGCCGTAGTAGGCCATGCGATTGACAGGCTCTAGACCGACCTCTTTGAAGGTGGGCACGTTGGGCAATACGCTCAGTCGTTGCGGGGCGGCCACCACAATGGGCACCAGCTTGCCAGACAAAATGAACGGCAATGCCGAGGGCAAGTTATCGAACATGATGGCCACTTGGCCTGCCACCACATCGTTCAAAGCCGGTCCAGCGCCCCGATACGGAATGTGCGTGATGAAGGTTTGGGTCAAACTTTTGAACAGCTCGGTTTGCAGGTGGCCAATGCCACCCGTGCCCGACGAAGCATACGAATACTTGCCAGGGTGCGATTTGATTTCAGCCAAGAACGCTTTGAAATCACGTGCCGGAAATCCTGGGTGCACCGCGATGATATTGGGGGTGGCCGCGATGTTGATGATGGCCGTGAAGTCGGTGCTGACGTTGTAGGGCATCTTGGTGTTGATGGCCGGGTTGGCAGCGGTGGTGGACACGGTGGCCACCCCCAGCGTGTAGCCATCGGGGTGGGCCCGAGCCGTTTCGCTGGCCCCCACCACACCGCCGCCACCCACCTTGTTGTCCACCACCACCGGTTCGCCCAGCCACTTGCCCAAGGGCTCGGCGATGA
>CAWUNN010000063.1:0-8153 GCA_963923185.1 uncultured Limnohabitans sp.
GACAGGTGTGTGACCATGCCCATTTGCGCGAATACGGCATGGGGGCCGTGGCCCCATTTCCCTTGCCGATCGGCAAACATTTGAAGAGCGGGTATTTGAAGCGGGGACAGACTTTGGAAGAGTTGGCGCGCGTCATCGGCGTGCCCGTTCAGGCCTTGAAAGAAGAGGTCGACACGTTCAACCACGATGCGCGCACCGGTGTGGACAGCCAATTTGGCAAAGGCAGCACAGCCTACAACCGCTATCAAGGCGATTCACTGGTTAAACCCAACCCTTGCATGGCACCGATCCAGACTGGACCTTTTTATGCCATCAAGGTGGTGGTGGGTGAGATCGGCACCTTTGCCGGTTTGGCCACCGATGCCCGCTGCCGCGTGCTG
Organism: uncultured Limnohabitans sp.; assembly: GCA_963923185.1. Classification (GTDB taxonomy): domain Bacteria; phylum Pseudomonadota; class Gammaproteobacteria; order Burkholderiales; family Burkholderiaceae_C; genus Limnohabitans. Next base: position 381 of record CAWUNN010000063.1, read on the forward strand.
ACCCATGACCGCCAGCCCGTCCAGGGTTTGTATGCCGTGGGCAATGACGCGGCCAGCATCATGGGCGGCAACTACCCTGGTGCGGGCATCACGCTGGGGCCTGCTGTGACCTTTGGTTATGTGGCGGGCATGTCTTTGGCCCAACAAACAAACTGAGGTGCCCATGATCCCCCACGCTGTGCAACCCCAAATGAGATGAACATGGACATCAACGCCAACATGGCCCCCCAAGTGCTCAGAGGAAAATTGGCCCTGGTCACTGGGGCAGGGCAAGGCAATGGACGCGCCATTGCCATGGGCTTGGCCAAGGCCGGTGCCCGCGTGATCGTGACCGATTTGAATGAAACAAACGCCCGCTTGGTGGCCCAAGAGATCATCGACGCAGGTGGTCAGGCATCCAGCTTCGGCTTGAATGTGACGTCCAAAGCACAATGCCAATCGGTGGCTGAAAAGGTGGGACAAGAGTTGGGGCACATCGATGTCTTGGTCAACAACGCGGGCATCATCATCCGCGAAACCATCGACAGCGAGAAGGCAGCTGAAAATTTGGCTCAGACCTTGGACGTCAATGTCATGGGCACCTTTTACCCGACCCAAGCTTTTTTGTCGGCGCTTCGTGCGACCCGTGGGGTGATCATCAATTTGGCTTCGATTGCCGCCTCGGTGGGCATTCCCTTTGTGGTGGGGTACTCGCCCTCGAAGGGGGCGGTCAAGCAACTGACCCAATCGTTGGCGGTGGAATTGGCCCGCGATGGCATTCGGGTCAATGCCATTGCACCTGGTGTGATCGAGACACCGATGACCAGTTTCACGCGCGAAGCACCCGAGCGGCTTGAAAAATTCATGGCCCGAACGCCCATGCGTCGGGTCGGGCAACCTCAAGAATTGGTCGGGCCGGTGGTGTTTTTGGCCTCTGAGATGGCCACCTACGTGACCGGTGTGACCTTGGCGGTCGATGGCGGATTCCTCGCCTGAGTCCACCTTGTGCAAGAAGAGAGCATTCAAAAAACCAGCCATTAGGCCCATGATTCAAAACAGGAGACAAGCATGAACTTTGCTAAATTACTCAAACTCTCGGCACTCGCCGTCGCCTTGGGTGCGACATTTGCATCCAAAGCCCAAGACATCAAGTTGGGCTTCAATGGCGACTTGTCGGCATCGCCCTCGGCACAAAGCGGCCGCGCCGGTGTCATAGGCATCGAAGCGGCCATTGCCGACATCAATGCCGCTGGAGGTGTGCTCGGGCGCAAATTGACCTTGGTGGTGCGCGATGACCAATCGCAGCCCCCTAAATCGATTCAAAACATGAGCGATTTGATCGACAACGAAAAGGTCGTGACCGTCTTCGGACCCACCAACTCGGGCAATGCGCTGGCGTGGCGCCACATTCCGAATCAGAAAAAAATCGTCTCGATGGGCATGATCGGCTCGGGCACAGACATCACAAAGCCCATGAGCCCTGGGGCCGACAACTACATGTTCAGGGTCTCGATGGTGGATCGCGAGCAAGTGGCCGCATTGGTGACCTATGCATCTAAGTTGCCCAAGAAAACCATCGGCCTGATGGGCGAGACCACGGGCTACGGCCAAGGCGGTCTGAAGGACCTGGAGGAGATCATGAAGTTGCACGGCATGACGGCGGTGGCCACCGAGAAATTCGGAGTGGCCGACACCGACATGACCTCGCAGCTCAACAAGATGAAAGCGGCAGGCGTAGACACCATTTTGTTGTGGGCCCAAGGCACCCCCATCGGACAACTCATGCGCAGCATGGAGAAGATCAATTACTTCCCGCTGGTGATGACCTCGTGGGCGGCCGACAACATCACCTTCTTTGATGCGGCAGGCAAAAATCTGGCGGGCAAACCCATTTTCATGCGCACCATGGTCAGCCCAGCCACCCCGGCCCAGAAAAAACTGTACGACCGCACCGTCGCCAAATTGGCAGCGCCCAGCTCGTTCCCGTTTGTCGTGCATGGCTACGACGCGGTGTTGCTGGTGGCCGAAGCCATCAAACAAGCGGGCAGCACCGATGGTGCCAAAGTCAAAGATGCACTGGAAAACTTGAAAGCTCCGGTGGTGGGCGTCATGAAAACCTACGAGTTGCCTTTCTCCAAGACCGATCACGAGGCCTTGACCGCTGCCGATCTGAGCTTTGTCAAATGGAGTGGCGACCAGCTGGTGAAGTACACCGATGACATCATCAAAACGATGAATGTCAACGATTACAAGCGCTGATTCAGGACCAATGCACCACCCAGAGTGAATGGGGTGGTGCCACATGAGGAGTCTGGATGGATGCGATTTGGCAGGCGTTGATCAGCGGACTGGCCGTGGGCAGCGCCTATTCGCTGGTGGCGCTGGGTTTCAGCGTCACCTTCACCACCTCCAAAACCCTGAATTTTGGTCATGGTGAATTCGTCTCTGCCGGCGCCTTCATCGGCATGAGCGTGTTGTTTTTGGCAGTGGGCAAGCTGCCGACCTCGACGTCTTTTGGCGGAGCCGACCCTGCAAGCTTGTTTCAATTGGCCGCGTTGCTGGCCAGTTTGGGTGTGATGGGCGCAGTCGGTTGGGTCTTGTTTGTGTTGGGTGTGCGCCCCTTTGCCAAGCGCCCTGGCATGGCGTGGGTGATGAGCACCTTGGGCTTTGGCGTGATTTTGCAAAGTGTGGGCTTGGCCATTTGGGGCCCTAAGCCCGTGGTGGTGCCCAGCCCCGTGGGCGACGATGTGGTTCGCTTTTTTGGCATTGGCATCCGCCCGCAAGAAATGTTGATGCTGTCGGTCTCGGTGGTCATCATGTGGGTGTTTGACCACGTCATGCGCAAGACCCTGATGGGCAAAGCCATGCGCGCTGTGGCGCACAACCCCCATGTGGCCAGTCTGATGGGCATCAATGTCAACCAAATCATGATCGGTGCTTTCGTCATCAGCTCGGCCTTGGCCGGTCTGTCTGGTTTTTTGCTGGCCCCCATTGCTCAGGCCTCGTTGTTCATGGGCTTGGCAGTGGGCCTGAAGGGCTTTTCAGCGGCCATGGTGGGTGGCCTGAGCAACGCGCGCGGTTGCGTGTTGGGCGGCTTCATCTTGGGGGTTTTTGAGTCCTGCGTGAACCTGTGGTCAGCCCAGTGGCGTGAAGTGGCCGTCTTTGTCCTGGTCATCGTGGTGTTGGCCTTGCGGCCCAACGGATTGTTTGGCACCAAACTGGCAGAGAAAGTATGAGCCGCCTCACACACCTGACATCGACCTTGGGGGTGGCAGCAGGGGCCGTGGTGGCCACGGCCTGGGTCTCTAACGACTACTACTTGCGCATCGCATTCATGATGTGTGTCTACTACTTGTGTGGTTCAGGCATGAACATCTTGGTGGGCTATGCTGGACAAAAATCTTTGGGCCAAGCCGGCTTGTTTGCCGCAGGCGCCTATGCCGTGGCCTTGTTGACCATCCATACATCGATGGACCCGTGGTGGGCCTTTGGGCTCAGTGGTGTGGTCTCGGGTTTGTGTGGCGTCATGATTGCCTTGCCTTCGCTCAGGGTCAAGGGCCCCTATCTGGCGATGGTGACCTTGGCTTTTGGCATCGTCGTTGAAAAGCTGGTGACCGAGTGGACCGATGTGTTTGGCGGTGCGCAGGGTCTGTTTGGCATTCGCCCCTTAAGCTGGAACTCTCAGCCCTTGAGCATGAACCAATGGGTCTGGTTTGGCATTGGACTGTCGGCCCTGACCCATGTGTTGATCTACAACATCGCATCCGCTCGACAGGGGCGGGCTTGGTTGTCGATTCAAGCCGATGAAATTGCGGCTTCTTCAGTGGGGGTGCGCGTCTACCGCGGCAAAGTCACCGCCTTTGTGGTTGCTGCGGTCACCTGTGGCCTGGGAGGCGCCATGGTGGCCCTGCAGAACCAATACATCAACTCGGACTTCATCAACTTTCATTTGTCGATCTTCATTTTGTTGCTGGTGTTGTTGGGTGGTGTCGGATCGGTGCATGGCCCCTTGGTGGGGGCGATCAGTTTGACCCTGATTGAAGCCGGCTTGTCCAGTTGGCCCTCGGTGCAACACTTTGTCTATGGGGCTTTGCTGCTGTTTGCTTTGTACGTCATGCCAGGGGGCATCATGGGGGTGCTCCACCGCTTTCGCAGCCATGCTCCCGAGCACCCAGCCCAATCCCATGCGGGGTCAGAGCCCCAATGGGCACCACACCAAAGCCCAAGCGATTCGCCCGAGTTGCTGCGGGTCGAGTCGGTGTGCAAAGCCTACGGCGGGGTCAAGACCGCACAAGATGTGTCGTTCCAACTCAGGCGGGGCCATCTGCATGCTTTGATCGGCCCCAACGGCGCAGGCAAAAGCACCATGATCAACATGCTGACCGGCATCGTGGCGCCTGACTCTGGACGCATCGTCTTCATGGACCAAGACATCATGGGTCAAGCCACCCATGCGATTTGCGCCATGGGCATGGGGCGCACCTTTCAAAACCTGCGCTTGTTTGGTGATCTGTCCGTGCTGGACAACGTCATGCTTGGGCGCCACGCCCGCATGAGCAATGGCTTTTTTGCGTCGCTGCTGTCATGGCCCACGTCGCTTAGACAAGAAGCCGCTGCCAGACAGCGATCTTTGGATTTGTTGCAGTGGGTGGGGCTGTCGCAGTGGGCCCAGGCCCCGGCTGGCAGCTTGCCCTATGGCTTGCAACGCCGCGTAGAGCTGGCGCGGGCCTTGGCCACCGATCCCGAGTTGTTGCTGCTGGACGAGCCCGCTGCCGGTTTGAACCCACACGAGACCGCTGAGCTGGGCGATTTGTTGATTCGAATCAGCCGCACGGGGGTGTCGATCTTGATGGTCGAACACCACATGGATTTGGTGATGCGCGTCTCTGACCATGTGATCGTGTTGGACCATGGCGTCAAAATCGCCGAGGGCACACCGGCGCAAGTGCAAGCCGACCCCAAGGTCGTGCAAGCCTACCTGGGGACCGAAGAGGTCTCATCTTTGCGCGATGAAAGGACCTGACGTGCTGCAACTTGAATCGGTCCAAATTTCTTATGGCGCCATCCAAGCGGTCAAGGGCGTGTCGCTGCACGTCAAGCACGGCGAGGTGGTGACCATCATCGGTGCCAATGGGGCCGGCAAGAGCACCTTGCTCAAAGGCATTGTGGGCCTTGAGCCGATCAGCGCTGGCAAGGTTGGGGTTCAAGGCCAAGACATCACCCATGTGCCGCCCCATCAGCGGGTGGCATTGGGCTTGGCCTTGTCGCCCGAGGGCAGAGGCGTGTTTGCCGATCAAACCGTGCAAGAGAACTTGCTGCTGGGCGCCTACGCGATGCGTGGTGATCCCGATCGGGTGCAACAACTGCTTGAGCGTGAATACCAACGGTTTCCGCGACTGCGCGAGCGAGCCCACCAGCTCTCGGGCACGCTGTCGGGAGGCGAGCAACAGATGCTGGCGATCTCGCGCGCGCTGATGAGCGAGCCCCAGTTGCTGCTGTTGGACGAGCCGTCGCTGGGCTTGGCACCCTTGATCATTGTTGAGATTTTCAAGTCCATTCGGGCCTTGCGCGAGATGGGGCTGACCATTTTGTTGGTCGAGCAAATGGCCCACCAAGCCTTGTCGGTGGCCGATCGGGCCTATGTTCTGGAGACTGGGCGCATCACCCTAGAGGGCACGGGATCACAGCTGCTCAAAGACCCCGCCGTCCGGGCTGCCTATTTGGGCGCACATTGAACAAGCCATCGACCATGACGAGCGCACTGTTCAGCCCGCTCCAGGTGCGTGCATTGCAACTTAAAAATCGGATCGTCATCTCGCCCATGATGCAGCACGCGGCACCTGGCGGCTTTGCCACCCCTTGGCACCTCGTGCATTTGGGTAAATTTGCCTTGGGCGGCGCGGGATTGATCTTCACCGAAAGCACTGCCGTTTCGCCCATGGGGCGCATTGGCCGAGACGATGCGGGCCTGTGGCGCGACGAGCATGTGCAGCCCTGGAAGGATGTGGTGGATTTTGTTCACCAGCAAGGTGCCGCCATCGGTGTGCAATTGGGCCATGCTGGACGCAAGGCCGGCAGCCAACCGCTGTGGCTGGGCGGGGACGCCCTGACCCTTGAACAGATGGCCCAAGACGATCCAAACTGGGTGCGTTGGGGCCCCAGTGCCATCGCGGCAGGCGAGGGCTGGTCCACGCCCAAGGCCATGACCCATGCCGACATCGCCCAAGCCGTGGATGAATTTGCCGCCGCTGCCCGCCGGGCCCAACTAGCGGGCTTTGACGTCATCGAGTTGCACTTTGGACACGGTTACCTGGTCACCAGCTTTTTGTCGCCCATCTCCAACCAGCGCAACGATGCCTATGGCGGTGATCTACAGGGCCGCATGAAGTTGGCCATGGACATCGCCACGCGCGTGCGCCAAGAATGGCCCAGCGACAAGCCGCTGTGGTGTCGCTTGTCGGTGGTCGATGGCGCCGTGGGTGGGTGGAGTGAGAGCGACACCGTGCAGCTGGTGCGCCAGTTGCAAACCGTGGGCGTGGACGTGATCGATTGCTCATCCGGTGGGCTGACCGAGCAGACCAAGGCCTTGCCTGTCCCCAGGGGCTTGGGGTTTCAGGTGCCCTTGGCCCGCTTGGTGCGCGCCCAAACAGGGGTGCTGACGCAAGCAGTGGGCATGATCGTTGACCCACACCAAGCCCAAGAGATCATCGCGACCGGTGCAGCCGACTTGGTGGCCATCGGTCGGCAAGCACTGTTTGACCCCTATTGGCCCTTGCATGCCCAGTGGGCCTTGCAGCGCGATGCCAGCTTCCAAGACTGGCCCTTGCGTCATGGAGTTTGGCTGCAAAAGCGGCAGACCTTTTTAGACACCTTGTAGGCCGTGTCACCCAAAGGAGAAATCACATGCAAGTGCGAATGGGCTTGTTGAACAAACGTGAAGACTGGTCGATGCAGCGCTTTCGCAGCCATTGGCGCGAACACCATGCGCGGCTGGCCGCACAGCTGCCGGGCTTGGTGGCTTATCACCAAAACCATGTGACCGATTCGGTTCAGCGTGGCATCAGCTACAAGCGCGGCCCCGAGGTGGTCGATGGCATCTCGCAGCTGTGGTTCGATGAGGGCGCTGGCAGGATCGATGGGCTTTATGCGTCCTTGGGTCAGCAGCTGATCGAGGACGAGCAACATTTTTTGGGGCGCTTGCGCATCGTCACCGCCGACTGCCACGAGGTGATTGCACCGCCCCCCGTGGGCACCACGCTCAAGCGCATGTCGTTCTTGCGGCGACGCGCCGATGTGTCAGCTGAGCAGTTTGCCTTGGAGTGGCGCGTCAAACACGCCCAGTGGGTGCAAACCTTGCCCGGCGTGTTGGGTTATCGACAAAACCTGATCACCCACCGCGAATCCCCCAAAGGCCAACGGGTGGCTTACGACGGCTTGCCTATCGATGGCATTGTCGAGTTGTGGTTTCAGACCCCACAGACCCTGAACGACGCCTTTGCATCGCCCCAGGGTGTCAAGACCATGCAACACGCCAGCGAATTCATCGACGAGATCACCACCTTTTTGGTCGAAGACATCGTCATCCGATGAGTGGGGTAAAAACAACCCCAACTCGATCACGCCATTGAAAAATCGTCATTTGCCTTAAAATAGAGGTCTGGGGCTGCATTGGTTTCGACATGGGTTCGGGCACGCAGCAGGGCATGTCGAGGTTCTGTCACCTCGTAAAACCGCAGAAAAAAACTAACTGCAAACGACGAACGTTTCGCACTCGCCGCTTAATCCGGTGAGCCT